>NZ_JBIQNC010000102.1:4720-10395 GCF_044462705.1 Xenophilus sp. | reverse complement strand
CACCGGATGCAGGTGCAGATCCTTGTGGGTGAGCACGTGGACGAAGGCCGGCAGATCCTGCGGCTCGGCTGCGGACGGGCAGGCGGCCAGCAGCGCCTCGCGCGACTCGAACACCGGCAGCGCCCACAGCCCGGCCCAGATGCCGCGCGCCGGGCGCTTGTGCAGCCAGACCGCGCCGTCTTCCTCCCGCTGCGCCAGCAGCACCCACAGCGTCTGCGCCGTGCGGCGCAGCTTGCGGCTGCGCACCGGGTAGCGCTCCACGTCGCCGCCGGCGCGGGCACGGCACAGTGCCTGCACCGGGCACAGCAGGCAGTCCGGCCGGCGCGGCAGGCAGATGGTGGCGCCGAGGTCCATCAGGCCCTGGGTGTAGGCGGCGATGTCGTCCGGCCGGTCCGCGGGCGGCAGCAGCACATCGGCGGCGGTCCACAGGGCGCGCTCGTTCGCCGCCACGGCCAGGTCGCCGCCATAGGCCAGCAGCCGCGCCAGCACGCGCCGCACGTTGCCGTCCAGGATGGCGACCCGCTCGCCGAAGCAGAAGGCAGCGACGGCGGCGGCAGTGGAGCGGCCGATGCCGGGCAACGTCGCCAGCTCAGCCGCCGTGTGCGGAAAGCGGCCGCCGAAGCGCGCCACCACCTCCTGCGCGCAGCGGTGCAGGTTGCGCGCCCGGCTGTAGTAGCCCAACCCGCTCCACAGGCCGAACACCTCGTCCTCCGGCGCCGCGGCCAGCGCGGCGACGTCAGGGAAGCGGGCCAGGAAGCGCTCGTAGTAGCCCAGCACGGTCGTCACCTGCGTCTGCTGCAGCATGATCTCCGACAGCCAGACGCGGTACGGATCGCGGGTGCGCTGCCAGGGCAGGTGGTGGCGCCCGTGGCTGCGCTGCCAGGCGACCAGCTCGCGATGGAACTCGGATGAAAGCGCCTGCGCGGCGGCGGCGAGCGCCGCGTGCTCGCCGGTCACGCCACGCGCAGGGCGTCGCGCGCCGCGGCCTCGCCGGCGGCGGACGCGGTGGGCGGCTCCTGGCTGGTCAGCAGCCCGGTCAGCTCCTGCAGGCGCTCGTTCAGGGCCTTGAGCTGCCCTTCGTGGGCGTGGATCTCGGCCAGCCGCTCCTCCAGGCCGCCGGCCGCCTGCTGGATGCGCTCGACGGACTCGATGCGCCGCACGAAGTTGCGGCGGCGCTCCTTGAGCTGCGCGTCGAGCTGCGCGCCGGCGCTCTTGGACCAGCGCTCCACCTCGGCCATCGCCGCCTCGTTGACCGCGCGCACCCGGCTGCCCAGGGCGCGCACCAGCTTGTCGCAGAAGTCGTGCTGCGCCAGCTTGAGCACGTTGCCCACGCCCAGGTAGTGCAGGTGGCTCTGCTCGATGCGCCCGAGCTCGGCCACGAAGTCGCTCAGGTCGGGCTCGGCCGGCGCCTGCAGCGCGAAGCCGTGCTCCGCGTTGAGCTGGCGGAAGGTGGCGTGCAGCATGGCCTGGATCTCGGCCGTGGTCGCCTGCACCTCGCGCAGGTTGCCGCGCAGCGCATCGAAGGTGGCGCCGTACACCTTGCCCAGGCTGAGCTTGATGCCCGGCCGCCGCAGCGCCGCCGCCAGCCGCCCCAGGTCAGCCTTGAGCGCGGTGCTGCCCAGCACGGCATACACCTCGCGCAGCAGCTTGGCCTGCACCGAGCGCAGCGCCAGGATGCGGGTGTTGCTGGCCTCGAAGTCGGCCTGCTCCTGCTCGATGCGCGCGCGCATGTGGCGGATCACGGTGCTGTTCTTGCCGCGCAGCCCCTGCAGCTCCAGCGCCTGCTCCGACAGGTCGCGCTGGCGCACCTGCAGCAGGCGCGCGGCCTCGGCGCGCAACGCCGCGATGCCGGCATCGACCGCCAGGCGCAGCATGGTCTCGCGCCGGCCCAGCAACCCTTCGCCGAGCACCGCCTCCAGGGCGGGCAGGCGGCTGGCCTGCTGCAGCGCGACGTCGTGCTCGATCTTGGCCTGCAGCCCCTTCTGCGCCGAGACCGGCATCACCCGATCGCGCGGCACGCCCAGCGTGTCGGCCGAGTTGCGGCACTGGCGCTCGATCTGCGCGTCGATCTGGCCCGGCGCGCTCAGCGTGTCCCAGAGCGTGTCGATCTTGTTCAGGACGACGATGCGGGTCTCGCCCGGATCGCCCTCGGTGACCAGGTGCTCGCGCCAGATGGCGAGGTCGGAGCGCGTGACGCCGGTGTCGGCGCCCAGGATGAACACCACCGCATGCGCCTGCGGGATGAGGCTCACGGTGAGCTCCGGCTCGGCGCCGATGGCGTTCAGGCCCGGCGTGTCGAGGATCACGAGGCCCTGCTCCAGCAGCGGGTGCGGCATGTTCAGCAGCGCGTGGCGCCAGCGCGGCACTTCCACGCGGCCCTGGGCGTCGCACACCGGGTTGTCCTGCGGATGCTCGTCGCTCCAGAAGCCCAGTGCCCGCGCCTCGTCCACGCTGACCCAGTCGACCTCGGCCACCTTCTGCATCGCCGCGGCGAGCGATTCGGCGTCGTCGACGTCGATGGGCACCTCGGTCCAGCGCGCCTCCTGCTCCCGGCCGCGCCACCAGGTCAGCGAATGCGCCTCCAGCCGGGTGGCGATGGGCAGCAGCCGCAGGCAGGGCAGGAAGGCGGCGTCGTAGCCCAGCTCGGTCGGGCACATCGTCGTGCGCCCGGCGCTGGCCGGCATGATGCGGCGGCCGTAGCCGGCGAAGAAGATGGCGTTGATCAGCTCCGACTTGCCGCGCGAGAACTCGGCCACGAACGCGACCATGACCTTGCTGGTGCGCATCTGCGCCTCCAGCTCGCGCAGGCGCTCGCCGACGGCGGCGTCCAGCAGGTCGCTGTCACGCAGCCAGTTGGCCAGCCACTTGAGCCGGTGCGCGAAGTTGCGACGCCAGGCACCGTGCTGGTCGAATTGCTGGTTGAAGGACGCGCTCAAGAAGGCCTGCCACGTGGATGGTTAACAAAATATAACACTCGCTTTTCCGCCCGGCATCGCCTTTCGGAGGGTCGATGTCGACCGTTCAGCCGCTTTTCAACTTTTCTGACACGCCGGGCAGAAAAAGGTGGAACGCTGGCCCTGGCGGATCTGCCGGACCTGGGTGCCGCACACCCGGCAGGCTTCGCCGGCACGACCGTACACCATCGCCTCGAGTTGGAAGTAGCCGCTGCTGCCGTCGACGTGCGAGAAATCCCTGAGGCTGCTGCCGCCGCGCTCCACCGCTCGGCCGAGCACGTCGCGGATGGCGGCGTGCAGCCGCAGCGCGCGCGGGCGGGAGACGCGCAAGGCGGGCAGCGTCGGCCGGATGCCGGCCAGGAACAGCGCCTCGGAGGCGTAGATGTTGCCGACCCCCACGACGACGTCGCCCGCCATCAGCACCTGCTTGATGGGCGCCTGCCGCCGGCGCAGCGCGGCATGGAAGGCGTCGGCGTCGAAGCCGCCCTCCAGCGGCTCCATGCCCAGGCCGTCCAGCAGCTTGCGCGCCGCCGGCGCGTCCTGCGCCTCCACATAGACGGCCGCGCCGAAGCGGCGCGGATCGTTCAGCCGCAACGTTCCCGCGGTGGTGGCCAGGTCGAAGTGGTCGTGCACGCCCGGCGGCGGCAGCGCGGCGTCGAAACGCAGGCTGCCGGACATCCCCAGGTGCAGCAGCAGCAGACCCTCGTCCAGGTCGACGAGCAGGTACTTGCCGCGCCGGCGCACGCCCTGCACCCGGCGGCCCACCAGCGCCTGCGGCAACACGCCCAGCCCCCAGCGCAGGGGCTTGCCCATGCGCACGGCCAGCACCTGCGCGCCGGCGATGCGGTCGGCGAAGCCGCGCCGGGTGACTTCGACCTCGGGGAGTTCGGGCATGGGAAATCCAGCGAAAGGGCGCAGCGCAGCCAGGGCCGGTTGCCCGGCTGCGGCCATCGTCCGAAAGGGGTTGGATTATTATGATTCGATGCTTTTTTCGCCCCGCAGATACCGCCTGGCGGCCGCCTTGGCGACGGTCGCCACGCTGGGGGCGTGCGCCCAGACGACGACGGCGCCCGAACCTTCCCCTCCCACTCCTTCCGCAGCCGCGCCGGCCCCTGCCGCCGCACCGGCAGCCGTACCCACCGCAGCCGCCCGGACCGACACCCGCGGCGATGCCGGCAAGGACAAGGACAAGCCCGACGACGACGGTCCGGCCCGGCCCTCGGCCATGACGGCCCAGCTGTTCTACGAGGTTCTGGTGGGCGAACTCAACGCCACCGGCGGCGATCCCGGCGAGGGCTTCGAGATGCTGCTCGACGCGGCCCGCCGCACCCGCGAGCCCGCCCTGTTCCGCCGCGCCGCCGAAGTGGCGGTGCTGGCGCGCTCGCCCGAGGCCGCGCTGACGGTGGCGCGCCTGTGGCGCGAGGCCCTGCCCGACGCGCGCGAGGCCCGCCGGCTCGAACTGCAGGTGCTGATCGCGCTCGGCCGCCTCGCCGAGTCCGAGGCGCCGCTGCGCGACGAGCTGAAGGCCACCCCGGTGGTCGAGCACCCCGCCCTCATGGCGATGATCGTCCGCCACTACAGCCGGGCCGCCGACAAGAAGCTCGCCGCCTCGGTCATCGAGCGCGCGCTGGCCGACGACCTGCGCAACCCCGCCACGGCCGCCCTGGCCTGGACCACGGTGGGCCGCCTGCGCATGGTGGCCGGCGACGCCGGCGGCGCGCTCGACGCCGCACGCCAGGGCCAGGCGGCCGACCCCGGCGCGGACGCGCCGGTCGGGCTCGCGCTGGACCTGATGGAGACGCAGCCCGAGGCCGAGGCCATCGTCAAGCGCTACCTCGCGTCGCCCAAGGCACTGCCCGAGGCGCGCATCGCCTATGCGCGCGCCCTGGCGGTCGATCGGCGCTATGCGGACGCCTCCGCCGAACTGCAGGCGCTCACCCAGGCGCGGCCGGAATTGCCCGAGCCCTGGCTGCTGCTGGGCTCGCTGCAGGCGCAGGCCCGGCAGGACACGCAGGCCGAGGCCTCGGCGAAGCGCTACCTGGAACTCGCCACGCAGCAGAGCGACGCGGACGACCGCCGCCGCGGGCAGACGCAGGCCTACATCCTGCTCGCGCAACTGGCCGAACGTCGCAAGGACTATGCCGATGCGGAGCAGTGGCTGGCGCGCATCGAGGGCGGCGACCAGTTGCCCGCCGCCCGCTCGCAGCGCGCCCTGCTGCTGGCCCGCCAGGGCAAGCTGGCCGAGGCGCGCGAGCTGATCCGCAGCCTGCCGGCGCGCAACGAGGCCGAGCGCCGGCAGAAGCTGCTGGCCGAGGTGCAGCTCCTGCGCGACGCCAAGGACTACCAAAGCGCCTACGACATGCTGGCCCGGGCCAGCACCGCCGCGCCCGAGGACGGCGACCTGCTCTACGACCAGGCCATGATGGCCGAGAAGCTCAACCGGCTGGACGACATGGAACGCCTGCTGCGCCGGCTGATCCAGCTCAAGCCCGACAACCAGAACGCCTACAACGCGCTGGGCTACGCCTGGGCCGATCGCAACATGCGCCTGCCGGAGGCGCGCGAGCTGATCCTCAAGGCCGTGGCCCTGGCGCCGGACGACCCGTTCATCGCCGACAGCCTGGGCTGGGTCGAATACCGCCTGGGCAACGTCGCCGAGGCCCGGCGCATCCTGGAAGCGGCCTACGGCAAGCGGCCGGACCCGGAGATCGGCGCCCACCT
>NZ_JBIQNC010000102.1:0-4620 GCF_044462705.1 Xenophilus sp. | reverse complement strand
GTCTGGACGGGCCGCCTGTCGCTGCACGTGGACAGCCAGCCGGCCCAGACCTTCGCCGCCCTGTTCGAGCTGCGCGGCGCCCCGGGCGCGGGCGAGCTCATCCTCACCAGCCCCATCGGCTCGACGCTGGGCGTGCTGTCATGGAAGCCCGGCGAGGCCCTGCTGCGCGACGGCAGCCGGGTGCAGCACTACGACTCCATCGACCTGCTGGCCGAGCGCGTGACCGGCGCCGCCCTGCCGGTGGACGCCCTCTTCCGCTGGCTGGCCGGCGAGCCGGCCGAAGTGCCGGGCTGGCGCGCCGACCTGCGCCAGGCGGCCGCGGGCCGCCTGCAGGCGGTGCGCGAGTCGCCGCCGCCCACGGCCGACCTGCGGGTGGTGTTCGAGCCGCGGCAGGCCGTGCCGTGAAAGCGCTGTACGACCTGCCGGCGCCAGCCAAGCTCAACCTCTTCCTGCACATCACCGGCCGGCGCGAGGACGGCTACCACCTGCTCCAGTCGGTGTTCATGCTGATCGACTGGTGCGACACGCTGCACGTCGAGCTGCGGCGCGACGGCCAGCTCAGCCGCGAGGACCTGGCCACCCCCCTGCCGGCGGACGACCTGGTGCTGCGCGCCGCCCGCGCGCTGCAGGCGGCGGCCGGGCCGCGCGCCGCCGGCCTGGGCGCGCACATCGGGGTGCACAAGCGCATCCCGGCGCAGGCGGGCATGGGCGGCGGCTCGTCCGATGCCGCGACCTGCCTGCTGGCGCTGAACCGGCTGTGGGCCCTGGGCTTGAGCACGGCGCGGCTGGCGCGCATCGGCCTGGCCCTGGGCGCCGACGTGCCCTTCTTCCTGGGCGGGCGCAACGCCTGGGTGGAAGGGGTGGGCGAGCAGCTCACGCCGGTCGATCTGCCCGCCGCCCGCTTCGCCGTGCTCAAGCCGCCCCAGGGCCTGGACACGGGTCGAATTTTTTCGGCGCCGGACCTGCAGCGCGCCACGCCTGCTGCTATACTCTCAGGCTTTGCTGCGAACGACGCGGAACAAATCTACCGGTTTGGCCGCAACGACCTGCAGCCGGTTGCCGAGCGGCTTTGTCCGCCGGTGCGCGAAGGCCTCGATTGGCTGGCAGCGCAGGGCCTTTCTTCCGATTCGGCCCGCATGACCGGCTCCGGCAGTGCGGTGTTCGCGCAAATGCCGCAAGGCCTGCGGCTCGCCGACCCGCCACCGGGGTGGCAGCTTCGGCAGTGCGGCAATCTGGCAGTCCATCCTCTCGCAGGCTGGGCACGCTAGGTGAACCGGGCGTCCTTCCCTGGCAGGAGGGGCATCCGGAAGCGACATTCACGGTGGGTGGTCGTTGGACCATCCTCCTGTGTAGGGGAGTCGCCAAGTTGGTTAAGGCACCGGATTTTGATTCCGGCATTCGAGGGTTCGAGTCCTTCCTCCCCTGCCAAATCCTCACGATCACTCCGCCCAATGTCCGAAGACCGCCGGGAAGCAAGCATGCAGGCGTACCACCCTGATTTCATGGTTTTCACCGGCAACGCCAACCCGGCCTTCGCAGCCGAGGTGGCTCAGGCGCTGGGCACCACGCTGGGCGCCGCCCGGGTGGGCCGCTTCTCCGACGGCGAAGTCACCGTGGAACTCCACCAGAACGTGCGCGCGCGCGACGTGTTCGTGGTGCAGTCCACCTGCGCGCCGACCAACGAGAACCTGATGGAGCTGCTGATCATGGTCGACGCGCTCAAGCGCGCCTCGGCCGAGCGGATCAGCGCCGTCATCCCCTACTTCGGCTACGCCCGCCAGGACCGCCGCCCGCGTTCGTCGCGCGTGCCGATCTCGGCCAAGGTGGTGGCCAACCTGCTGCAGACCGTGGGCGTCTCGCGCGTGCTGACGATGGACCTGCACGCCGACCAGATCCAGGGCTTCTTCGACATCCCGGTCGACAACATCTACGCCTCGCCGGTGCTGCTGGGCGACCTGCGCGCCAAGAACTACGAGGACCTGATCGTGGTCAGCCCCGACGTCGGCGGCGTGGTGCGCGCCCGGGCGCTGGCCAAGCAGCTCAACTGCGACCTGGCCATCATCGACAAGCGCCGGCCCAAGGCCAACGTGAGCGAGGTGATGAACGTCATCGGCGAGATCGACGGCCGCAACTGCGTGATCATGGACGACATGATCGACACCGCCGGCACGCTGGTGAAGGCGGCCGAGGTGCTCAAGGAGCGCGGCGCGAAGAAGGTGTACGCCTACTGCACGCATCCCGTGTTCTCCGGCCCGGCGCTGGAGCGCATCGCCCAGGGCACGGCGCTCGACGAGGTGGTGGTGACCAACACCATCCCCCTGTCCGACGGCGCGGCCGGCTGCGGCAAGATCCGCCAGCTCTCCGTGGCGCCGCTGTTCGCCGAGACGATCCAGCGCATCGCCAAGGGCGAGTCGGTGATGAGCCTGTTCTCCGAACAGGACAATCTTTTTTGAGCACTTGGCGATCTGGCGATCGCCAAGTGGTTTGATGGTCAGTGCGATCAGGACCGGCAGAGCCGGACCCTGATCGCAATGGAGACGGCGCTGCGCGATGCTTCGCGCCGTCTTGAGGAGCACGCTTCGCGACTCCTTTGGCGCCCTTCGGGGCTTTTTGAAACGGAGCCAGGCTGGTCGCGGCCGGTTCCATCTGGAGAAACACTATGAAATTCGTCGCTTTCGAGCGCGCCAAGCAGGGTACGGGTGCGAGCCGCCGTCTGCGCAATGCCGGCAAGACGCCGGGCATCGTCTACGGTGGCGAAGGCCAGCCGCAACTGATCGAGCTCGATCACAACGCGCTGTTCCACGCCCTCAAGAAGGAAGCCTTCCACTCGTCCATCCTGGAGATGGAACTGGGCGGCAACGTCACCAAGGTGCTGCTGCGCGACGTGCAGTACCACCCGTTCAAGCAGCTGGTCCAGCACGTGGACTTCCAGCGCGTGGACGCCCGCACCCGCCTGACGGTGAAGGTGCCGCTGCACTTCAAGGGCGAGGAAGAGTCCGAGGCCGTGAAGCTGCACCACAACCTGGTCAACCACGTGATGACCGAACTCCAGATCAGCGTGCTGCCGGCCGACCTGCCCGAGTTCATCGAGGTGGACCTGTCGGGCCTGACCAACGGCGCCACGGTGCACCTGAGCGACCTGAAGCTGCCCAAGGGCGCGAAGGTCATCACGCACGGCAAGCCGAACCCGGTGGTGGTGTCCGCGGTGGCCCCGGTCGTCGAGGAAGAGGCTGCACCGGCCGACGCTGCCGCCGCAGCAGCCCCGGCGCCCGCGCCGGCCAAGGGCGGCAAGAAGAAGTAAGACGCACCGCGCGTCCTTGCGCATGAAGACGGCCCGCCTTGGCGGGCCGTTTTTCTTTCCATAATCCTTTCCATGATCAAGCTCTTCGTCGGCCTGGGCAATCCGGGCCCCGAGTACGAGGCCACGCGCCACAACGCCGGCTTCTGGTGGGTGGAGGCGCTGGCGCGCGACTGGAAGGTACCGCTGCTGCCCGAGCGCAGCTACCACGGCCTGGTGGCGCGCGCCAGCGTGCAGGGCCGCAGCGCCTGGCTGCTGCAGCCGCAGACCTTCATGAACCTCTCCGGCAAATCGGTGGCGGCGCTCGCGCGCTTCTACAAGATCGCGCCGCAGGAGATCCTGGTCGTGCACGACGAACTGGACATCGTGCCCGGCGAGGCGAAGCTCAAGTTCGGCGGCAGCCATGCCGGGCACAACGGGCTGCGCGACATCCATGCGCAACTCGGCACCGGCGACTACTGGCGCCTGCGCCTGGGCATCGGCCACCCGGGCGTGAAGTCCGAGGTGGTCGGCTGGGTGCTCAAGAAGCCGCTGCGCGAGCAGCGCGAGGCGATCGACGACGCGATCGTGCGCTCGCTGCATGCCGTGCCCGCCCTGCTGGCCGGCGAGATGGACAAGGCCATGCAGCAGATCCACACCAGCAAGCCGCCGCGGCCCAAGCCCCCGCGCCGCGCGCCGCCGGGCGAGGGCAGCACCGCCCCGCCGGCGGGCTGAAGCGGGGGCACTCGCATCTCAGGGAGGAGAACATGAACCACAAGAAGAACCGCCACGGCGCCGCAGCCATCCTGCTGCTGGCCGGCGCCTTGCACCTGCACGCCGAGGCAGCAGGCCAGGCCGCATCGATCTGGCGCTGCGGCAGCACCTACAGCGACCGCCCCTGCGCGGGCGGCCGCGGCATCGAGGCCAACGACAGCCGCTCCGACGAGGAGCGCCGCGCCGGCGAGGCGCAGGCGCGCGACGCGAAGCGCCAGGCCGAGGCGATGGCGCGCGAACGCCGGCAGTTCGAAAGCCGGGCGGCCGGCCAGCGCCCTGCCGTCTTCGCCCTGCCCGAGCGGGACGACGATCCCGCGCCGGCGAAGCCGGCATGGCGCAAGCCCCGCAAGCCGAAGAAGAGCATCGGCGCCGACGACTTCACCGCGCGCGACCCTTCCGCGCCCGCAGGCAGGAAGCGGCGGAAGACCGGGGACTGAGGGAGAAGTGAGGTCAGGCGGACGTGAGCCGCTGGTACTTCTCGTACAGCGTCTCGCGCGACTCGACGTGCGCCGGGTTGACCGGAATGCACGCGACGGGGCAGATCTGCACGCACTGCGGCTCGTCGAAGT
>NZ_JBIQNC010000101.1:0-18228 GCF_044462705.1 Xenophilus sp. | reverse complement strand
CTGGCCCGCCGCATCCCGGGCGCGACGCGCCTGTTCGACCAGCACCACCTGGACTTCTGCTGCGCGGGCAACCGCACGCTGCGCACGGCGGCGCAGGACCTCGGCATCGCGGCCGAGCCGATCGCCGCCGAGCTGCAGGCGCTGCAGCAGCGCACCGAGGCCGGCGCCGCGCAGGACTGGAGCACGGCCACCGACACCGAGCTGGTCGACCACATCCTGGCGCGCTACCACGCGGTGCACCGCGAGCAGCTGCCCGAGCTGATCCGCCTGGCGCGCAAGGTCGAGCAGGTGCACGGCGAGCGCGCCGACTGCCCGCACGGCCTGGCCGACCACCTGGAAGCGATGGCGCAGGAGCTGGAGAGCCACATGCGCAAGGAGGAAGCGGTACTGTTCCCCATGTTCGCCCGCGGCCAGGGCCGCATGGCGGGCATGCCCATCGGCGTGATGCGCGCGGAGCACGACAGCCACGGCGCCGAGCTGCGCCGCCTGGCCGAGCTGACGAACGACATCGCCGCGCCGCAGGGCGCCTGCACCACCTGGCGCGCGCTGTACGCCGGCCTGCGCACCTTCCGCGAGGACCTGATGGCGCACATCCACACCGAAAACAACATCCTGTTCGAGCGCTTCGCGCCCGCGCAGGTGCACTGAACGCATCCCACGAGGAGAAGACACCATGGGTCCCTACAAGAAGCACTGGTACACGCTGATCGGCCTGTGCATCGTCATGTTCTCGCTGCTGGGCTACTTCGGCGCGGACATCTACCGCTCGGCGCCGCCGATCCCCGCGCAGGTGGCCAGCAGCAGCGGCAAGGCGCTGTTCACCGAGAAGGACATCCTCGACGGCCAGACCGCCTGGCAGTCGGTGGGCGGCATGCAGCTCGGCTCCATCTGGGGCCACGGCGCCTACCAGGCGCCCGACTGGACGGCCGACTGGCTGCACCGCGAGCTGAGCGCCTGGCTCGACCTGGCCGCGCAGGAGCGCCACGGCAAGCCCTATGCCGAGTTGGACGACAGCCGCCAGGGCGCGCTGCGCGCCGAGCTGCGCGCCGAGTACCGCGGCAACCGCGTCGACGGCGAGAACAGGCTGGTGGTGAGCGAGCGCCGCGCCGAGGCCATCGCCCAGGTCGCCGCCTACTATGATCAGCTCTTCTCCGACGCGCCCGCGCTGAAGAAGAGCCGCGAGAACTTCGCCATGAAGGAGAACACGCTGCCCAGCGCCGAGCGGCGCCAGCAGCTCACGCACTTCTTCTTCTGGACTGCCTGGGCCGCCGCCACCGAGCGCCCGAACAGCAAGGTGACCTACACCAACAACTGGCCGCACGAGCCGCTGATCGGCAACGTGCCCAGCAGCGAGAACGTGGTCTGGTCGATCGCCAGCGTGGTGGTGCTGCTGGCGGGCGTGGGCTTCCTGGTGTGGGGCTGGTCCTTCCTGCGCCGGCACGACGAGCCGCAGCCCGCCGCCCCCGCGCGCGACCCGCTCACGACCTTCGCCCTCACGCCCTCGCAGCGCGCCTTGGGCAAGTACCTGTTCCTGGTGGTGGCGCTGTTCGTCTTCCAGGTGTTCATCGGCGGCTTCACGGCGCACTACACGCTGGAGGGCCAGCAGTTCTACGGCATCGACGTGTCGCAGTGGTTCCCCTACTCGCTCACGCGCACCTGGCACATCCAGAGCGCGCTGTTCTGGATCGCCACCGGTTTCCTCGCCGTGGGCCTGTTCCTCGCGCCCGTCATCAACGGCGGCAAGGACCCGAAGTTCCAGAAGCTGGGCGTGGACGTGCTGTTCTGGGCGCTGGTGTTCGTGTGCGTCGGCTCCTTCGTCGGCAACTGGCTGGCCATCGCGCACAGGATGCCGGCCGAATGGAACTTCTGGCTCGGCCACCAGGGCTACGAGTACGTGGACCTGGGCCGCATCTGGCAGATCCTCAAGTGGGTCGGCATCCTGCTGTGGCTGGTGCTGATGCTGCGCGGCGTGCTGCCGGCGCTGTTCGCACGCAGCACATCGGGCAAGAAGGAAGACAAGAACCTGCTGGCCCTGCTCACCGCCTCGGTGGGCGCGATCGGCCTGTTCTACGGCGCGGGCCTGTTCTACGGCGAGCGCACCAGCCTGTCGGTGATGGAGTACTGGCGCTGGTGGGTGGTGCACCTGTGGGTGGAGGGCTTCTTCGAGGTCTTCGCCACCACCGCGCTGGCCTTCGTCTTCAGCAGCATGGGGCTGGTGTCGCGGTCGATGGCCACCTCGGCCAGCCTGGCCTCGGCGTCGCTCTTCCTGCTGGGCGGCATCCCGGGCACCTTCCACCACCTGTACTTCGCCGGCACCACCACGCCGGTGATGGCGGTGGGCGCGGCCTTCAGCGCGCTGGAGGTGGTGCCGCTGATCGTGCTGGGCCACGAGGCCTGGGAGAACTCGCGCCTGAAGACCCGCGCGCCGTGGATGGCGAACCTCAAGTGGCCGCTGGCCTGCTTCGTGGCCGTGGCCTTCTGGAACATGCTGGGCGCGGGCGTCTTCGGCTTCATGATCAACCCGCCGATCTCGCTGTACTACATCCAGGGCCTGAACACCACGCCCGTGCACGCGCACTCGGCCCTGTTCGGCGTCTACGGCTTCCTGGCGCTGGGCTTCACGCTGCTGGTGCTGCGCTACGTGCGGCCGCAATTCGTGTTCAGCGAGGGGCTGATGAAGACCGCCTTCTGGGGCCTGAACGCCGGCCTGGTGCTGATGATCGCCACCAGCCTGCTGCCGATCGGCTTCATCCAGTTCCACGCCAGCGTGACCGAGGGCCTGTGGTACGCCCGCAGCGAGGCCTTCATGCAGCAGCCGATCCTGGTGACGCTGCGCTGGGTGCGCACCTTCGGCGACGTAGTGTTCATCGTCGGCGCGGTCGCGATGGCCTGGCAGGTGGTGCTGGGCCTGGCCGGGCGCAGCGCGGCGGGACACGCCGACCCGCTGCTGCAGCCCGCAGCCCGCTGATTCGGGGCAGGCCCGCGCGATGACCCACGTCGTCACCGAGGCCTGCATCCGCTGCAAGTACACGGACTGCGTCGAGGTCTGCCCCGTCGACGCCTTCCGCGAGGGGCCGAACATGCTGGCGATCGACCCCGACGACTGCATCGACTGCGCCCTGTGCGTGCCCGAGTGCCCGGTGCACGCGATCTTCTTCGACGAGGACACGCCGCCGGACCAGCGCGACTTCCTGCCGCTGAACGCGCGGCTCGCCAAGGTCTGGCCGTTGATCGTCCGCGGCCACGGGGCCCTGCCCGATGCCGACGCCTGGGCCGACGTGGCCGACAAGCGCCATCTGCTGGACGAAGGCTGAGGCGTCCCATTCCAGCCGCCGCCGGGCGCGAGCTTCGACCTCGGCCCGGCGGCGCTGTTTTCACGGCGCCGGCATCGGGTCAGAATCGGCCCCGACGCAACAGGACCCTTCATGACCATCGAAACCCAAGACGACGTCGTCGCACTGAAACGCATCGGCAGGATCGTCTCGCTGACGCTGCAGCGGATGCTCGATGCCGCGGAACCCGGCATGACCACCCGCGAACTCGACCGGCTCGGCGAACGGCTCCTGGAGGAGCACGGCGCGCAGTCGGCGCCGAGGCTGACCTACGGCTTCCCGGCCGCGACGTGCATCAGCATCAACGAGCAGGCGGCGCACGGCATTCCCGGGGACCGGGTCATCCGGGCCGGCGACGTCCTGAACGTCGACGTGTCTGCGGAACTCGGCGGCTATTTCGCCGACACCGGCGGAACCACCGTCGTGCCGCCCTCCACGGCGCAGAAGACGCGCCTGTGCCACGCTACCCGCGCGGCGCTCGCCGAGGCCATGAAGCGTGCCCGGGCGGGGCAGCCGGTCAACGGCATCGGCGGGGCCATCGAGCGCACCGCGAAGGCGTACGGCTTCAAGGTCATCGAGAACCTCGGAAGCCACGGCGTCGGGCGCGCACTGCACGAGGCGCCGGACCACATCGCCGGCTACTTCGACCCCGCGGACCGGCGCATCCTGCAGGAAGGCATGGTCATCACCATCGAGCCCTTCCTGTCGACCAAGAGCCGCACCGTCACCGAGACCTCCGACGGCTGGACGCTGGCCGGCGCCCGCGGGAACCTGTCCGCGCAGTACGAGCACACGATGATCATCACGAAGGGCGCGCCCATCGTCGTCACGCAGCACTGACGGCGCGCGGGCGGAGGGCAGGCCCTACAGCGCCTTGCGCAGGTTCGCCGGCGCGATGCGCAGCGCCTCGCGGTACTTGGCGACGGTGCGGCGCGCGCACTCGATGCCCTGCTCCTTGAGCATCTCGGAGATCTGGCTGTCCGACAGCGGCTTCTTGGCGCTTTCGGCGCCGACGAACTGCTTGATGAGGGCGCGCACCGCGGTGCTGGAGGCGTTGCCGCCGGTCTCGGTGCCCAGGGCCGAGCCGAAGAAGTACTTCAGCTCCACCGTGCCGAAGGGCGTGGCCATGTACTTGGCGGTGGTCACGCGGCTGATGGTGGACTCGTGCAGGCCCAGCTCGTCGGCGATCTCGCGCAGCACCAGCGGGCGCATCGCCAGCTCGCCGTGCACGAAGAAGTTCTTCTGCCGCTCGACGATGGCGTTGGACACGCGCAGGATGGTGTCGAAGCGCTGCTGGATGTTCTTGATGAACCAGCGCGCCTCCTGCAGCCGCTGCGACAGCGCCTGACCGCCCTCGCCCTTGTGCGCCTTCAGCGCGCCGGCGTAGATGTCGTGCACGCGCAGGCGCGGCATCACGTCGGGGTTGAGCTGCACGCGCAGCTTCATGTTCGCGCCGCGGCCGCTGCGGGTGACGATGACGTCGGGCACGATGACGTTGCGCTCGACGTCGACGAAGCGCCGGCCCGGCTTGGGCTCCAGCCTGGCGATGAGCTGCATCGCCTGGCGCACCTCGTCCTCGCTGCCGCGGGTGAGCGCGGCCAGGCGGCGGAAGTCGCGCCGCGCCAGCAGCTCCATCGGCTGCTTGCAGATGGCCAGCGCGATCTTGCGCACCTCCATCGCGTCCTCGTCGCCCTCGTCGTCGGCGGCGCCGGCGCGCAGCTGGATGGCCAGGCACTCGCCCAGGTCGCGCGCGCCCACGCCCACCGGCTCCAGGCTCTGCAGCAGGCCCAGCGCGACCTGGAAGTGGTGCACCAGCTCGTCGAACTGGTCGTTGTCGTCGCCGGCCAGCGCCGAGGCCAGGGCGGGCAGCGAGTCCTCCAGGTAGCCGTCGTCGTCGAGCGACTCGATCAGGAAGCGCAGCGCGGCCGAGTCCTCCGGCGACAGTCGCAGGGACAGCGCTTGGCGGTGCAGGTGCTCCTGCAGCGACTCGTGGCTGCGCGCCAGCTCGGTGGCGTCGGCGCGCTCGTCGTCGTCGCCGCTGCCGCTGCTGCGCGGCGGCGCGTCGCCGCCCCACTCGCTGTCGTCGGGCGCCAGGTCGACGCTGCCGTCGCCCTCCCAGTCGGGCTCGGCGTCGACGGCATCGGCCACGGGCGCGTCGGCATCGCCGCCGGCGACGGCGCCGTCGGACCCCGGCACGGCGAGGGACGGCTCGGCGTCCTCGCGCTCCTCGCGCGGCTGCGGCGCGTCGGCGCTGTCCAGGCCGAACTCCTCGCGCTGCGCCTCCTCGGTCTGGCGCTCCAGGAAGGGGTTGTCGTCGAGCATCTGCTCGACCTCCTGCGCCAGCTCCAGGGTGGACAACTGCAGCAGGCGGATCGACTGCTGCAGCTGCGGCGTGAGCGCCAGGTGCTGCGAAACCCGCAGCGACAGGCCCTGCTTCATGCCGTGCGGTCCTCGTTCACATGCGGAAGTGCTCGCCCAGGTACACGCGGCGCACTTCGACGTTGTCGACGATCTCCGATGGCGTGCCTTGTGCCAGCACATGCCCGTCGCTGATGATGTAGGCGTGGTCGCAGATGCCCAGCGTCTCACGCACGTTGTGGTCGGTGATGAGCACGCCGATGCCGCGCTCCTTGAGGAAGCTGATGATGCGCTGGATCTCGATCACCGCGATCGGGTCGATGCCGGCGAAGGGCTCGTCCAGCAGGATGAAGCGCGGCTGGGTGGCCAGGGCGCGGGCGATCTCCACCCGGCGCCGCTCGCCGCCCGACAGGGCCAGCGCCGGCGAATCGCGCAGGTGGTCCACGCGCAGGTCGGTCAGCAACTCGGTCAGGCGCTCGTCCATGCGCGCCTTCGACAGCGGCACCATGCGGCCGTTCGCGTCGGGCTCGCGCTGCAACTCCAGCACGGCGCGCACGTTGTCCTCGACATTGAGCTTGCGGAAGATCGAGGCCTCCTGCGGCAGGTACGACAGGCCCATGCGCGCGCGGCGGTGGATGGGCATGTGGGCGATCTGCTCGCCGTCGATGCTGATGTCGCCGGCGTCGGCGCGCACCAGCCCGACGATCATGTAGAAGGAGGTGGTCTTGCCGGCGCCGTTGGGGCCCAGCAGGCCGACCACCTCGCCCTTGCGCACGTCCAGCGAGACGTCGCGCACCACCCGGCGGCTGCCGTAGCTCTTCTGCAGGCCGCGCGCCTCCAGCCGGCTGCCGGGGGCGGACTCGGCCGCGGGGTTGGCGGCCTCGATCACGGGCGCGCCCCCTGGCCGTCCAGGGTGGTGCTGGGGCGCAGGCCCCGTTCGCCCTCGGGCGCGGCGGGGGCGGCCGGCGCCCCCTTGCCGGGCTCACTGGCCGCGCGCGGCGTCAGGATCGCGCGCACCCGGCCGCCGGGCTGGCCGGCGGAGACGCTGGCGTCCGGCGGCAGCGGCGCGCCGTTGACGGTGAAGGTGTCGTTGCTCTGGTCGTAGACGATCAGCGGGCCGGTGGTCTCGTCGTTGACCCTGGCGCCGACCAGCCGGCGCATGACGGCGCGGCGGATGAACTTCACGTTGTCGGCGCGGCCGTCGTACTCGATGACCTCCGATTCGCCCTCGATCCACTCGTCGGTGCCGGCGTCGCGCTTCTGCTTGTAGTAAGCGCGCTGGCCGGGCGCGGCGGTGACCACGCCGTACTGGTAGCCGTCCGGGTCCTGCCGCACGTCGATGCGGGCGCCGCGGATGATGATGGTGCCCTTGGTGACGACCACCCTGCCCGTGAACACGCTGGTCTGCTTGAGGTCGTCGTAGCGCATGTTGTCGGCCTCGATGTTCATCGGCTTGGTGCGGTCGGCCTTCTCGGCCTGGACGGCGCCGCCGGCCAGGGCCAGGGCCGTGCCCAGGAACAGCAGGCGGGCCAGGCGGCGGAAGGAGGCGGCGGGGAGGTGCATCAAGGGGAATGTCATAAAGGCACGAAACTTGCTGGCATTGTATGCCGCGACCTTTCGCGGAACGGACGGCCCTCAAGGACAAAAGCCCGCGGGCGCGGGCTTTGGGCAGGGGCGTTGCCGCCAATCAGGAGGCCGCGGAGCAGGCCATGCGGGAACACGCACGGAACCGGCTCCGCCGGGCCGTCGCGTGTGCCCCCTCGAGGGGGTTGGCGAAGCGGAACGAAGTCCGCGAAGACTGGGGGTGGTTCACTTTCTGGCCTGGCCGATGAGGGAATCCGTGATCTGCAGCGCACGGCCGAGCGAACCGGCCAGTTCGCCGTCCACGTACCAGCGGCCGGCCACGCCCAGCGCCGGCACGCCGGCCACCTTGTAGGCGTCGGTCATCTGCGTGGCGCGCTTGACCTTGCCGGCCACGCTGAAGGACTTGTAGGTGTCGGCGAACTGCTTGGCGTCCAGGCCGCTCTGCTGGCCGGCCCAGGCGAGGATGGCCTCGTCGCCGAACAGGCGCTGGCGCTCCTGGTGGATGGCCTGGAAGACCTTCATCTGGAACGCGTCGATCTTGCCCAGCGCTTCCAGCGTGTAGTAGAGCTTCTGCTTGGCCTGCACGTCGTTGCCCACGAAGGGCACGGGGATGCGGCGGAAGACCACGTTCGCGGGCAGCTTCTTGACCCAGGCTTCCAACTGCGGCTCGAAGGCGGCGCAGTGCGGGCAGTTGTACGAGAAGAACTCGACCACCTCGATCTTGCCCGCCGGCGCATCGACCGGGGCCGGCTTGCCCAGCACCACGTAGTCCTTGCCGGGGGCGAAGGCGCCCTGGGCCTGGGCGGTGCCGGCCAGCGGCATCAGGGCCGCCGCGGCGGCGGTGGCGAGCGAAAAGTCACGTCGGTTCATGGTCAAGGTGTTTCTCCTGTGCCGCGGACAGAGCGGCGCGTGGGCCGGGGAGTTCCCCGGCGGGGGGCATTCAGCGCTGCACGCGCACGAGCGCGGCGTCGAAGCCGCCGGTGCTCAGCCGGTCCTTCAGGCGATCGGCGTCGTCCTTCTTGTTGAAGGGGCCGGCACGGACGCGGTAGACGGTGCGGCCGGCCTGCTCGCGTTCGGTGATCTTGGCCTCCACGCCCATCAGCGAGAGCTTGGCGCGCTGGGCCTCGGCCTCGTCGGTGCCGCGGAAGGCGCCGGCCTGCACGAAGTAGACGAAGGGGTCCGGCCCCGTCGCTTCGGGCGCCGCGGCCACCTGCGTCCCGGCGCCGCCGCCGGCTCGCGAGCGGGCGAAGTCGCCGAGCGGGTCGCCGGACGCGGGGGCCGCCGGCCGTGCCGGCGCCACCACCACCGGGGCGGGCACCGGCGAATTGAGCTGGCCGGCCGCCGCCGTGGCCGCGTCGCCCGGCGGCGCCACGGTGCCGCTGGCGGTGGGCGCCGGCGTGCGCGGGGCCTGCGGCTTGCCGGCCAGCGGCGAATTGGGGTCCCAGTCGCGGTTCTTGCGCGCCTCGGCCTCGTCCTGCTCGGCGCCGCGCGGCTGGTTCTTGGCGAGGAAGGGCACCGGCACCTTGGTGACGTACACCGCCACGCCCAGCGCGATGCCCAGCCCGAGCACCAGGCCCACGATCAGGCCGATGACGGTGTTCCCTCGTTGTCTGCTTCTCATGGGTCCCATGTTTCTCTACATCTTGCGCGGAGCGCTCACGCCGAGCACAGCCAAGCCATTGTGCAGCACCTGCGCACAGGCGGCGACGAGGGCGAGGCGGGCTTTCTTCACGGCTTCGTCGTCGACCAGGATGCGTTCGGCGTCGTAGTAGCTGTGGTAGGCCGCGGCCAACTCGCGCAGGTAGAAGGCGACGTCGTGCGGCGCGAAGTCGCGCGCGGCGGCGGCCAGCATGTCGGGGTACTTCGCCAGCAGCAGCATCAGCGGCTGGGCGGCCTCGGTCGCCAGGGGCGAGAGGTCCACGCCCTTCAGCGCAGCGGGGTCGGTGCCCTCCTTGTCGAGCACCGAGCAGATGCGCGCATGGGCGTACTGCACGTAGTAGACCGGGTTGTCGTTGTTCTGCGCCAGCGCCAGGTCGACGTCGAAGGTGTATTCGGTGTCGGGCTTGCGGCTGAGCAGGAAGAAGCGCACCGCGTCCTTGCTGGTCCACTCGATCAGGTCGCGCAGCGTGACGTAGCTGCCGGCGCGCTTGCTGATCTTGACCTCCTGGCCGCCGCGCATCACGCGCACCATGGTGTGCAGCACGTAGTCCGGGTAGCCCTCGGGGATGCCCTCGTCCGCCGCCTGCAGCCCGGCGCGCACGCGCGCGATGGTGCCGTGGTGGTCGGTGCCCTGGATGTTGACCACCTGGTGGAAGCCGCGCTCCCACTTGGCGAGGTGGTAGGCGACGTCGGGCACGAAGTAGGTGTACGTGCCGTCCTGCTTGCGCATGACGCGGTCCTTGTCGTCGCCGTAGTCGGTGGTCTTCAGCCACAGGGCGCCGTCCTGCTCGTAGGTCTTGCCCGCCGCGACCAGCTTCTTCACCGCGGCCTCGACGCGGCCGCTGGCGTACAGGCTCGATTCGAGGTAGTAGTGGTCGAAGCGCACCTGGAAGGCCTTGAGGTCCAGGTCCTGCTCGTGGCGCAGGTAGGCGACGGCGAACTGGCGGATCGAGTCTAGGTCGTCCGGGTCGCCGCTGGCGGTGTATTCGCGGTCGTCGGACTTCACCGTCTTCTTCGCCAGGAAGTCGTTCGCGATGTCCTGGATGTACTCGCCGTTGTAGGCGGCCTCGGGCCATTCGGCGTCGCCCGGCTTGAAGCCCTTGGCGCGCAGCTGCGTGCTGGTGGCCAGGGTCTGGATCTGCACGCCGGCGTCGTTGTAGTAGAACTCGCGCCACACCGGCCGGCCCTGCGTCGCCAGCAGGTTGCAGATGGCGTCGCCCAGCGCCGCCTGGCGGCCGTGGCCCACGTGCAGCGGGCCGGTGGGGTTGGCGGAGACGAACTCGACCAGCACCTTCTCGCCGCTCGCCTCCGGTTTGCGGCCGAAGGCCTCGCCGGCCTCGAGCACTTCGCGCACCACCTGCTGCTTGGCTGCGGGCTTCAGCCGGATGTTGAGGAAGCCCGGGCCGGCGATCTCGATCGCATCGGCCCACTGCGCGAAGGCGGGCGCAGCCAGCAGGGCCGTGCGCAGTTCCTCGCCGAGCTGGCGGGGATTCTTCTTGAGGGGCTTGGCCAGCTGCATGGCGGCCGTGCAGGCCAGGTCTCCGTGGGCGGCGACCTTGGGGGATTCGAAGGCGGCCCGCACGCCCGCGCCGGGCGACAGCGCCTCCAGCGCGTCGGCCAAGGCGGCCAGCAGGTCCTGTTTGACGGTAAGCATCGCGGGATTTTATGGGGGGCAAACTCGCCGGACGGGTGGACTCAGGTCAGCCGATGCGGCAGGGTGGACGTTGAGGGCCCGGGCCCGGAGAATCCGGCCCGGCCGGCAAGGCCCGGCCACCTTCCATCCACTGCTCAGGAAGACCACACACCATGAAGAAGCTCCTCTCCCTCGCCGCCCTCGGCGCCTGCCTGGCCTTCGGCACCGCCGCCCATGCGCAGGACAAGGCCCCGACGGCGCAGCAGAACAAGATGAAGACCTGCAACGCCGAGGCCGGCGACAAGAAGGGCGACGAGCGCAAGGCCTTCATGAAGCAGTGCCTCTCGGCCGCCAAGCAGACGCAGCAGGACAGGATGAAGTCCTGCAACGCCGACCCCAAGGCCAAGGCGCTCAAGGGCGACGAGCGCAAGGCCTTCATGAAGGAATGCCTCAGCAACAAGGCCGCCTGACGAGCCGGCCCCGCGCAGCGGCCCGAAGGACAAGGCCCCGCCGGTGCGGGGCTTGTTTTCGTCCGCCTTCTATCCGAAGCCGCGCGCCAGGAACACGGCGAACAGCGGGATGAGCGCCACCAGGTGCGCCTGGATCATCACCAGCCGGCGCGTCTTGCGCACCTCGGCCTCGGCGGGCAGCGTGCCGTCGGCGCGCAGCCGCCGGCGCCAGCGCAGGTAGCTGATCGTGGGGAAGATCGACATCACGCCCACGATGACGAACAGCGTGAGCTTCACGTGCAGCAGCGGATTGGTCCAGTACCAGGCCGAGCCCTTGATGCCCCAGACGGTGCGCGCGATGCCGGTGGCCAGCACGGTCACGGCGGCGATGCCGTAGACCATGTCGACCCGCGCCAGGCGCTCGACGACCTTGGCATTCATCCATTCCATGCGGCACAGCGCCGCCTCGCTGGAGAGGAAGACCACCATCGTCAGGATGGCAAGGATGTGCAGGTAGGCCAGGATGGCTTCGAGGGTCATCGGACGGTCCTCGCAGGGAAGTGTGTCGTGGGGAGGCGGGCATTGTGCCGCGCCCGCCCCGCGGCCCGGGTGGGCATGCGACGAAATGTCCAGGCGGCGGCGCGGAACGCGCCAGGGCGGCGCCGGCCGTTCAGCGGCCGCCGCTGCCCCAGTAGTCCGGCCGCGCGTAGTGCGCCTTGAGAAAGTCCAGCCACAGCCGCACCCGCAGCGGCAGGTGCTTGGCGTGAGGGAACACGGCGTAGATGCCGTTGGGCGGCGCCGCGAATTCATCCAGCACCGGCACCAGCAGGCCGGCGTCGATCTCGGCCTCGACCTCCCAGGTGCTGCGCCAGGCGATGCCGTGGCCGGCCAGGCACCAGTCGTGCAGCACCTGGCCGTCGGAGCAGTCCAGGGGGCCGACGGGCTTGAGGTGGATCACCTCATGGCCCTCGCCGCCCTCCTGCGGGACGCTGAATGCCCATCCGCGGGTCTGCGAGGCGTCGCTGCTGAGGGTGAGGCAGGCGAAGCGCGCCAGGTCCGTCGGGTGGCGAGGCACGCCGTGGCGGCGCAGGAAGTCGGGCGTGGCGACGCAGCGGCGGCGGTTGTCGGCCAGCCGCATGCTCACCAGCGAGGAATCGGGCAGGTCGCCCACGCGCACCGCGCAGTCGAAGTGCTCGCCGGCCATGTCGATGACGCGGTCGCTCAGGTTCAGCGAGATCGTCACTTCCGGATGCAGCTCGTGGAAGCGCGGCACCAGCGGCGCCACGTGCCGGCGGCCGAAGCCGGCCGGCGCCGTCACGCGCAGGTGGCCGCTGGCCTTGACTCGGCCGGCGCTGACGCTGGCCTCGGCGTTGGCCAGCTCGGTCAGCAGGCGCTGGCAGTCCTCCAGGAAGGCGCTGCCCTCGTGCGTGAGCGTCAGGCGCCGCGTGGTGCGCAGCATCAGCCGCACGCCCAGGCGCTCCTCCAGCGCGTCGAGCCGGCGGCCGATGACGGCCGGCGCCACGCCCTCGGCCTTGGCGGCGGCGGTGAGGCTGCCGCGCGCGGCGACGGCGACGAAGGTCTCGAGCTGGGTCAGGCGGTCCAACGTCGCGGACCTTCAGCGCACGGCGCCGTCCGCGCGCAGCCGCGCGATCTCGTCCTCGCCGTAGCCCAGCTCGCGCAGCAGCGCATCGGTGGACTCGCCGATGGCCGGCGGCTGCAGGCGGATGCCGGGCCGCTCGCCGCCCAGGGTGAAGGGCAGGAGCGGCACCTTCGCCATGTGGCCGTCGTTCATGCGCACAGGCGCCAGGCCGCCGCTGGCGTTCAGGTGCGGGTCGTCGAACAGCTCCTGCGGCCGGGTGATGGGCGCGAAGGGCAGCTCGTTGGCCTCGAACACCGCAGCCAGCTCGTCGGCACTTCGGACGGCCAGGTGCGAGCGCAGCAGCGGCATCATCCACTCGCGGGCGCGCACCCGGTCGTTGTTGGTCGCCAGGCGCGGGTCGGCCAGCAGTTCGTCCAGGCCGAAGGCCTTGCAGAAGATCTGCCACTGCTTGTCGCTGACCACCGCCAGGAAGATCTGCTCGCCGTCCTTCACGGTGAAGACGTCGTAGATGCCCCAGGCCGAGATGCGGCTGGGCATCGGGTCGGCCGCCTTGCCGGTGGCGGCGAACTGCATCATGTGCTGCGCCACCAGGAAGACGTTGTTCTCGAACAGAGCCGACTGCACCTCGCAGCCGCGGCCGGTGATCTCGCGCCGGCGCAGCGCGGCCATCGCGCCGATGGCGCCGAACAGGCCGCCCATGATGTCGTTGACGCTGGTGCCGGCGCGCAGCGGGTCGCCGGCGCGGCCGGTCATGTACGCCAGGCCGCCCATCATCTGCACCACCTCGTCCAGCGCGGTGCGGTGCTCGTAGGGGCCGGGCAGGAAGCCCTTGTGGCTCACGTAGACCAGGCGCGGGTGGTCGGCCTTCAGGCTGTCGTAGTCCAGGCCCAGCTTCTTCATCGTGCCGGGCTTGAAGTTCTCGCTCACGACGTCCGCGGTGGCGATGAGCTTCTTCGCCGCGGCGATGCCCTCGGGCGACTTCAGGTCCAGCGCGATGCTCTTCTTGTTGCGGTTGAAGGCGGGGAAGAAGCCCGCACCGGAGCCCAGCAGGCGGCGTGTGGCGTCGCCCTCCACCGGCTCGACCTTGATGACCTCGGCGCCGAGGTCGCCCAGCAGCAGGCCGCAGGTGGGCCCCATGACCATGTGGGTGAACTCGACCACGCGGATGCCCGCGTAGGGCAGCGGGGCGGCGGCGCTGTCTGTCATGACTGGATTCCTCGTTGAACGAAGCCCTTGGGCAGCCCGGCCTCGGGCGTCATGCCGTAGACCGGCTCGCCGGGCAGGCCGGCCATCAGCGGCCGGCGCGCGGCCAGGAGGCGCTGCAGATCGACACCGGTGGGCACACCCATCGCCTCGAACATGAAGACCAGGTCCTCCGTCACCACGTTGCCGGAGGCGCCGGGCGCATAGGGGCAGCCGCCCAGGCCGCCGAGCGAGGCGTCGAAGGTGGTGACGCCCTCCTCCCAGGCCGCCAGGCAGTTGGCCAGGCCCAGGCCGCGGGTGTTGTGCATGTGGGCCGCACCCGCCTTGCCGCCCAGCTCGCTGCGCAGGCGGCGGAACAGGCGGCGCACCTGCGCCGGGTTGGCGTAGCCGACGGTGTCCGACAGGCCGACCTCGTCGGCGCCCGCCTCGGCGCACAGCACGGCCAGGCGGATCACGTCGTCCTCGTCGACCGCGCCCTGCAGCGTGCAGCCGAAGGCGGTGGAAATGCCGGCCTCCAGGCCCGCGCCGGGGGCCAGCTCGCGGCGCAGCGCGTCGATGGCGCGCACCTCCTCGACCATCTCCTCGGGAGTCTTGCGCACGTTGGCCAGCGAGTGGGCGCGGCTGGCCGACACCGGCATGGTGAGCTTGTGCGCGCCGGCCGCCAGCGCCGCCTGTGCGCCCTTGCGGTTGGGCACCAGCGCCATCGCGGTCAGGCCGGGCAGCGCGGCGGCGTGGCGCACCACCTCGGCGGCGTCGGCCATCTGCGGCAGCAGCTTCGCGGGGACGAAGGAGGCGACCTCGATCTCGCGCAGGCCGGCGGCGTGCAGCGCGTCGATCCAGCGCAGCTTGTCGGCCGTGGGCATGGTGGCCTTCACCGACTGCAGGCCGTCGCGCGGGCCGACCTCGCTGATCAGGACGGCGGGAGCGGGAAGAGACATGCGGCGATTGTCCGCGACGGCGCCGTGCGAAGGATTGCGCGTTTCGGGCCGAGCCGTCACAGTCGGCACGGTTGCCAGCCGATCCATCCCCCCTGCACGCGGCCGCCGCTTCGGCGGAGCGGCCTGCGCACGCGCAGCCCGGCTCGGCCGAGGCGCTGTGGGCGCTGCTGCTGCGCCAGGCCCACGGCGCGCCCCCCGCCTCTTCCGGCGAGGCGCTGGACTGGCAGCCCGACGCGGGCTGGGCGCTGCGCGGCGCCTGGGCCGACGC
The DNA here is from genome assembly GCF_044462705.1 of Xenophilus sp. Taxonomy (NCBI): domain Bacteria; kingdom Pseudomonadati; phylum Pseudomonadota; class Betaproteobacteria; order Burkholderiales; family Comamonadaceae; genus Xenophilus; species Xenophilus sp. The sequence continues at coordinate 3,204 of NZ_JBIQNC010000101.1, read as the reverse complement.
GGCGCGTGCGCTGTTCGCGCTTTTCAAGCCGCTGCTGGACATCCAGGCGCGCACGGGGGGCTGGGTGGTCGGCCAGCTCGGGCAGAGCCTGGACGGCTGCGTGGCGACGCGCACCGGCGAATCCCGCTTCATCAACGGGCCGGAGAACATCGTCCACCTGCACCGCCTGCGCGCGCTGAGCGAGGTGGTGCTGCTGGGCGCCGGCTCGGTGGCGGCCGACAACCCGCTGCTGACCACGCGCAAGGTGCCGGGCCCGAACCCGACGCGGGTGCTGCTGGACCCGCGCGCCGGCCTGGCGGAGCGCGTCGCCTCGGCGCAAGTGTTCGTGGACCGCAGCGCGCCCACGCTGTGGCTGTGCGATGCCCGCTGGCGATCGCAGGCGGAGGCGCGGGCGGGCGCCGGCCGGGTGCTGGCGGTGCCGGGCCTGCTGCGCGACGACGACGGCACGCCGGACGCGGCGCGCGCGGTAGCCGCGCTGCGCTCGCGCGGCCTGCGGCGCATCTTCGTCGAGGGTGGCGGGGTGACGGTGTCGCGCTTTCTCGCGCAGGGCTGCCTCGACCGGCTGCACCTGTCGGTGGCGCCGCTGCTGGTCGGTAACGGCCGGCCGGGGCTGCGCTTCGACGGCCCGGCGCGGCTGGCCGACTGCGCGCGGCCGGCGCATCGCGTCCATCCGATGGGCGTCGATCAGCTCTGGGACCTGGACCTGCGCGGCTAGTGCGGATCGGCGTTCGATCAACGACAACCGCTCGGGCTGAGCTTGGCCTGTCCTGAGCTTGCCGAAGGGTCGAAGCCGGGTGCGGCGCTTCGACAGGCTCAGCGTGAACGGTTGGTGGATGCTCATGGGCGCACTTTCGCGAAAAGGTCGATGTGACCGACATTCAGGCAAGTGGAGCGCCGCATCGCGTGGCGCCGCGCCTGCCAGGCGTCGACGAGCGCCCTGTCGACGGCCCCGGCCTGTTCCCTGGCGGCTTGCGCCATGCCATCGACCATCGCGGCCAGCATGGCGTCGTCGCCTTCGATGTCCCAGTCGCTGGACACCTGCTGCACCACGTAGCCGGCATCGCCCATGAGGCGGCTGGCCACGGCCGGCGCCTGCGCGCCCAGCGCGGGGCCGAAGCCCTTGTCGCGCCGCTGGTGCGCGGCGAACAGGCGGTCGATGGCGGCGTCCGCCGGATCGGCGGGCGTCCAGCCCACGCGCCCATCGACGCTCAGCGCGAACAGCATCGCCGCCTGCGCGTCGCGTGCGTGCCCGACCAGCGCCTCCAGCCAGGCGGCCGACACGAGGTCGAGCAGCGCGGAGGCCGTCACCAGTTGCGTGTCCGCCAACTCGAGGCGGTGCAGGTCGTGCGCCAGGTCCAGCGCTTCCAATGTGACCTCGGCGCCGAAACCGGGCCCGTCAATGCCGATGGCGTCCGCGCCGATCCCGCGCAGCGTGTAGCCCTGGTGTTCCGCCCATGCCGCCAGCGCCCCGGGCACGGCCGCCAGCAGGGCGGGGTCGTGATCGACCAGCCGCCAGCGCTGGCCCGGCCCGAGCCGCGGCGCAAGCGCCCGGAAGTTCGCGCCGCTGCCGCAGGCCAGATCGAGCACCGACGGCCCCGCGCCGCCATGCGCCGCACGCCACCGCTGCGCCAACGAAGGCAGCGCGAAGGCGTCGATGGCCGCTGCGCGCGCCCGGCGGTCGAAGGGCTCGCGCAGGGCCAGCCAGTCGGCGCTGAATCCGCTCATGGCAGCCGCAATGCCTCGGCGAAGCGCGCGGCCGCCTCGCGCCAGCCGGGCAGGCGCGCGCCGGCGGCCCGCGCGCCGCGGGCCAGCGACGCACGCCAGGCAGGATCGTCCAGCAGGCGGGCCAGCGCGGCGCGCAGCGCCGGCACGTCGCCGGGCGGCACCAGCACGCCGGCCCCGGCCGGCACGGTGTCGGGGATGGCGCCGGCTGTCGTGCTCACGACGGGCAGGCCGTGCGCCATCGCCTCGGCCAGCGCCATGCCGTAGCCCTCGTGGAAGGACGGCAGGACGAAGGCATCGGCCTGCGCGTAGTGCCGGGCCAGCCGGTCGGCATCGACCTCGCCGTGCAGGTGCACGCGCGGCGCCAGGCCGTGCGCCGCGATGGCGTGGCGCAGTGCATAGACCGTGTCCGGGCTGCGCGCCAGGCTGCCGACGCAGTGCAGCGTCCAGGCGCGGTCCTGAAGTCCGGCCAGGGCGTCGATCAAGACGCCGTGTCCCTTGCGCGGCGTCACGGCGGCCACGCACAGCAGCGACAGGCCGTCGCCGGCCGGGCGTTCATGCGCAGCGGCGGGCACGGTCCCCGGCTCCACCACGCGGATGCGCACTGGCGGCACGTCGTAGTCGCGCTGCAGCGCCCGCGCCGTCGCGTGGCTTGTGACGATCACCCGGCGCGTCATCCCGAGGGCGCGCCGTTCGCTGTCGAGAAGCTGCCGGCGCTGTGCCGCGTCCAACCCGGTCTCCAGCGCCAGCGGGTGATGCACCAGCGCCACCCACGCCAGCCGCTGCGCATGGCGGGCGGCGATCTCGGGCAGCGCACCGAAGGCCAGGCCGTCGGCGACCACCAGGCTGCCGTCGGGCAGGCCCGCGATCCGTTCGGCCGCATCGGCCAGCGCGGCTGCATCGGGCCAGGGGAAGCCGTCGGCCAGCGCCAGGACTTCCACCGTCCAGCCCGCATCGCGCAGCCCCTCGATGATGTGCCGGTCGTAGGCATAGCCGCCCGTGCGGGTGTCCAGGTCGCCCGGCACCACGAAGACCACGGACGGCACGGCGCCTGCGCCCTCAGGAACGGGGTGCCGCGGGCAGTTCGCCCTCGTAGGCAGCCCAGGCGACGTGCGACTCGTGCAGCGTCACCTTCATCGCGCGCAGGCCGCCGGCATGCGGTCCCAGTTCGCCCGCGGCGATCCGCGCGGCGGCGCGGTCGAACACGGCGCGGGCCAGGAACTCGGTCGTGGTGTTGCGGCCGAGGAAGACCGATTCCTCGTCGAGGTTGCGGAAGTTCAGCTCGGCCAGCACGGCGCGCAGCATCGCGGTGAGCAGGCCGATGTCGGCCACGATGCCGTCCGGGTCCAGTTCGGGCCGGCGCAGTTCCAGGTCCACCACGTAGGTGGCGCCGTGCAGGCGCTGCGCGGGGCCGAAGACCTCGCCGCGGAAGCTGTGGGCGATCATGAAGTGGTCGCGGACGTTGACGCTGTACATGGGCTT
>NZ_JBIQNC010000100.1:0-18229 GCF_044462705.1 Xenophilus sp. | reverse complement strand
GCTTCGAGCGAGAAGGTGGAGAAGGTCGTGAAGCCGCCGAGGATGCCGGTGGTGAGGAACAGCCGCAGGTTCTGCGGCAGCCCCATGCGCAGCGCCAGCAGTTCGACGATCAGCCCCATGACGAAGGAGCCGAGCACGTTGATGGCCAGCGTGCCGAAGGGAAAGCCGCTGGCGACGTAGCGCGCCGCCAGCACGTTGACGCCGTGGCGCATCGCGGAGCCGAGGCCGCCGCCGAGAAAGACGATCAGGAATTCCATGTCATGCCCATGTGAAGGTTCAGGAAGAACGGCAGGGCACGGCGGATGCGGCGGGGAAGAAGAAGCGCGGCCCCGCATCGCAGGCGCGCCGCGCCCGTGAAGCAGGAGCCATCAGCCCGTCGGGACGTCCCTCGGGGCGGTTGTCGGGAAGCTCCATTCCCATCACCCGAAAGCATAGCACCGGGGCCGCGGCGCTATTTCAGCTCGAAGCCCTGCTCCTTGACGTTCTGCGAGTCCAGGCCGATCTGCACCTTGAACTCGCCCGGCTCGGCCAGGTACTGGAGCTTGGCGTTGTAGAAGGCCAGCTTGTCCTCGCCGATGGTGAAGCGCACCTCCTTCTTCTCGCCCGGCTGCAGCATCAGCTTGCGGAAGTCCTTCAGCTCCTTGACCGGGCGCACCACCGAGGCGGCCACGTCCTGGATGTAGAGCTGCACCACCGTCTCGCCGGCGCGGTCGCCGGTGTTGGCGACGGTGACGCTCGCCTCCACCTTGCCGCCGCGCGGCATGCGGGCGCTGGAGAGCGTCACGTCCGAGAGGCTGAAGTCGGTGTAGCTCAGGCCGTGGCCGAAGGGATAGAGCGCGCCCTGCGGCTCGTCGAAGTACTGCGAGGTGTAGTTGCCCGGCTTGCCCGGCGTGAAAGGCCGGCCCAGGCGCGGGTGGTTGTAGTAGGTGGGAATCTGCCCCACCGAGCGCGGCAGCGAGATGGGCAGCTTGCCCGAGGGGTTGGCGTCGCCGAACAGCACGTCGGCGATGGCGTGGCCGCCCTCGGTACCGGCGAACCAGGTCTCCAGCATCGCGTCGGCGTTCGCCTTCTCCCAGTTCAGCGTGAGCGGGCGGCCGTTCATCAGCACCAGCACCAGCGGCTTGCCCGTGGCCTTGAGCGCCTTGAGCAGCGCCTGCTGGCTTTCGGGCAGGTCCAGCCGCGTGCGGCTGGAGGACTCGTGCGACATGCCGCGCGACTCGCCCACCGCGGCGACGACGACGTCGGCCTGCTTCGCGGTGGCGACGGCCTCGTCGATCATCTCCTGCGGCGCGCGCTTGTCCTGCACCACCTCGGGCTCGTCCCAGTTGAGGAAGTTCAGGTACTCGACGATGGCCTTGTCCTCGGTCACGTTGGCGCCGCGCGCGTAGAGCAGCCTGCCCTGCCCCTCGAGCGCCTTCTCCATGCCGGTGCGCAGCGTTACCGACTGCTTCCACACGGCCTGGCCCGACCACACGCCCATCATGTCGATCGGCGCATCGGCCAGCGGGCCGACCAGCGCCACCGCCGCGCCCTTTGCGATGGGCAGCGTGCGGTTGCGGTTCTCCAGCAGCACCATCGAGCGGCGCGCCACGTCGCGCGCCGGGGCGCGGTGCAGGCGGCTGTCGGCCTTGAGGTCGGGCGGATCGTCCTCGGCCTTGCCGATGCGCAGGAACGGGGCGTGGAACAGGCCCATGTCGTACTTGGCGCCCAGCACCTCGCGCACGGCGTTGTCCAGCGTCTTCATCGGCACCTCGCCGGACTTCACCAGGCCCGGCAGCTCCTTCAGGTAGACCTGGTCGGCCATGCTCATGTCCACGCCCGCCTTGATGGCCAGCTTGGCCGCCTCGCGCTCGTCGCGCGCGACGCCGTGACGCATCAGCTCGGTGATGGCGCCGTGGTCGCTGAAGGTGACGCCGCGGAAGCCCCAGTCCTTGCGCAGCAGGTCCTGCAGCAGCCAGGTGTTCGACGTCGCGGGCTGGCCGTTGACGGTGTTGAGCGCGATCATCACGCCGCCCGCGCCGGCATCGATCGCCGCCTTGTAGGGCGGCAGGTAGTCGTTGTACATGCGCATGGGGCTCATGTCGACGATGTTGTAGTCGCGCCCGCCCTCCACCGCGCCGTACAGCGCGAAGTGCTTGACCGAGGCCATGATGCTGTCGCGTCCCAGCACCTTGCCGGCCGGCGTGCCGTTCTGGAAGCCCTGCACCATCGCCCGCGCGATCTGCGAGACGAGGTACGGGTCTTCGCCGAAGCCCTCGGAGGTGCGGCCCCAGCGCGGGTCGCGCGAGATGTCCACGGTGGGCGCGAAGGTCACGTCCACGCCGTCGGCGGCGGCCTCGACGGCGGCGGTGCGGGCGGTCAGGCGCACCGCCTCCATGTCCCAGCTCGACGCCAGGCCCAGGCCGATGGGGAAGGAGGTGCGGTGCCCGTGCAGCACGTCGTAGGCGAAGAGCATCGGGATCTTCAGCCGGCTGCGATTCACCGCCGCTTCCTGCAGGGGGCGCTGCTCCTTGTGATTGATGGAGTTGAAGGTGCCGCCCACGCGGCCGGCCGCGATCTCCTCGGCCAGTTGCGCGGCAGGCATCTCGGGGCCGATGCTGATCAGGCGCAGCTGCCCCACCTTCTCCTCCAGCGTCATCTGCCTGAGCAGGTCGGCGACGAAGGCCGGCTTGTTGTCGATCAGCGCGGGGTTGGGCTGGGCGAAGGCCAGTGGCGCGGCCAGGGCGGCCAGCGCCGCGAGCGCAGGCCTCTTGGTCGTGAACTTCATCGGCTGTGCATTCCTTGCTTGTTGCGAGCGTGCGGACGTCGAGCGGGGCATCTTAGAGGCTGCGCCGCCCGCTTCCCCCGCAGGTGCGCCGGGCTCCTACAGGGCCACGCAGGCGGCCGATGCTAAGCTTTTGGGCTCCCTGCGCCTTCCGAGCGCATCGAACCAGAACAACGGTCCATGATCACTCGACTCGTGCGCGCCGCGCGCCCTGCCTCCGCCCTCGCCTTCCTGCATCTCCTCGCGCTCATGGTGCTGCCTGCGCTGCCGCTGGCCGCCCACGCGCAGGGACAACGGTCCTTCTCGCTCGACGACGTCACCGCCCGCGCCCGCGCGCTGGCGGCCAGGCCCTACGCGGCACCGGCGAGCAACCTGCCGCCGGTCTTCGGCAACATGCAGTTCGCCGACTACATGAAGATCCAGCCGCGCTCCGACCGCTTCGAGTGGCGCGACCAGCCCACGCCCTTCCGCCTGAACTTCTACCACCAGGGCATGCAGTTCAACTTCCCGGTGAAGATCCACGAGGTGGTGGGCGGCGAGGCGCGCGAGATCCGCTACGAGCCCGACCGCTTCGACTTCGGCGACCTCAGCTTCGACCGCGAAGCCACGCGCCAGCTCGGCTACGCGGGCTTCCGGGTGCTCTACCCCATCAACCAGGACGGCAAGTTCGACGAGGTGATGAGCCTGCTGGGCGCCAGCTACTTCCGCGTCATCGGCAAGGGCCAGGTGTACGGCCTGTCGGGCCGCGGCCTGGCCATCGACACCACCTCGCCGGGCAAGGAGGAGTTCCCGAACTTCATCGAGTACTGGATCCAGCGCCCGGCGCCGCAGGACAAGCAGCTCGTGATCTACGCGTTGATGGATTCGCCGCGCGCCACCGGCGCCTACCAGTTCATCCTGCAGCCCGGGCGCGACGCGGTGCTCGACGTGCAGGCCAATCTCTTCGTGCGCGGCGACATCGGCATGCTGGGCATCGCGCCGCTGACCAGCATGTTCCTCTACGGCCCCAACCAGCGCTGGCCCGAGCACCTGCGCAACTGGCGCCCCGCCATCCACGACTCCAACGGCCTGGCCATCCATGCCGGCAACGACGAGTGGATCTGGCGCCCGCTGAACAACCCGCGCGGCGCGGTGGCGGTCAGCAGCTTCCAGGTGGACCGCCCGCGCGGCTTCGGCCTGCTGCAGCGCGGCCATGCCTTCCAGCGCTTCGAGGACCTGAAGGACCGCTACGACCTGCGCCCCAGCGCCTGGATCGAGCCCCAGAACGACTGGGGCAAGGGCAAGGTCACGCTGATGGAGATCCCCACGGCGGACGAGACCAACGACAACATCGTCGCCTTCTGGACGCCCGACGCGCCCGTCACGCGCGGCCAGATGCTGCAGTACGCCTACCGCATGCACTGGACCATGGACGAGCCGGCGCTGCACGCGCAGAACAACGCCTGGGTCCGGCAGACGTTCCAGAGCGAGGGCGAGCGCCTGCAGCCCAACCTGATCCGCCAGATCGACGGCAGCACCGCGCTGATCGTGGACTTCGAGGGGCCGGCGCTGGCCAGGCTGGCGCCCGACGCGGCGCTGCAGACGCAGATCAGCGGCAACGCCAACGTCGAGATCCTGGAGAGCAGCCTGCTGCGCAACGACCCCATCAAGGGCTGGCGCCTGGCGATGCGCGTGAAGGTGAAGGACCCGGCGCAGGTCAGCGAGCTGCGCGCCGCGCTGGCGCAGGGCGGCAAGCCGATCAGCGAGACCTGGAGCTTCCAGATCCCGCCGGTGCCGCCGCCACCGCCGCCGCCGGCGCCCCCTGCCGCGCCGGCACCGGCGGCCGGCAGCCGCTGAGCACCGGCGCCCTTCGCATGAAGTCAGCCGACGCCGCCACCTTCGACGCGGCCTACTACCAGCGCTTCTACTTCGACGCCAAGACCCGGGTCATCGACCCGCAGCACGCCGAGCGGCTCGGCGCCTTCGTCTGCGGCTACCTGAAGTACCTGCGCGTGCCGGTGCGCCGCGTGCTCGACGTGGGCTGCGGCATCGGCGTGTGGCGGGACGTCGTGGCGCGGCACTTCCCGCAGGCGCACTACCAGGGCGTGGAGTTCAGCGAATATCTGTGCGAGCGCTACGGCTGGGAGCGCGGCTCGGTCGTCGACTACCGGGCCGAGCGCCCCTTCGACTTCGTCGTCTGCCAGGGCGTGCTGCCCTACCTGGCCCCCGCCGACCTGAAGCGCGCGCTGCACAACCTGGGCGGCCTGAGCCGCGGCGCGCTGTACGTGGAGGCCGTTACGCGCGAGGACTTCGAGCGCGACATCGTGGACGAGGACCTGACCGACGCGCGCATCTTCCGCCACCGCGCCGAGGTCTACCGGCGCGGCCTGGCACCACACTTCGCCGAGATGGGCGGCGGCGTGTGGCTGAGCCGGCAGGCGCAGGTGCCGGTGTTCGCGCTGGAGCGCGCGGACGCCTGAGCCCGGGCGGCCTGCGCGGGCCGATGTCTTGATCCGGCGCATGGACGCTTCGCGCCGGGCCCGCCGCCCCTGTTCAGCAGGATGCCCCTGCCGGAGAATGACTTCGGCCTGCCTGTGCAGGCGCACCGTCGAAAGGGGTATCCGCATGAAGGCCGTGAGATACGTCGGAGCCGGGCGTCCCCCGGAAATCGTCGACCTGCCCAAGCCGGCGCCCGGCCCCGGCCAGGTGCTGGTGCGCATCGCCGGGGCGGGCGTGTGCCACTCCGACCTGCACGTGCTGGACCACGGCCTCGGGCCGCTCGGCCCTTTCACGCTGGGCCACGAGAACGCGGGCTGGATCGAGGCCCTGGGCGCCGGCGCCGCCGGCTGGAAGGAAGGCGACGCCGTGGCGGTCTACGGCCCCTGGGGCTGCGGCGCGTGCCGCACCTGCCAGACCTCGGCCGAGAACTACTGCGAGCACCATGCCAGCATCCCGACGATGGGCGGCGGCCTGGGTTCGGACGGCGGCATGGCCGAATACATGGTCGTGCCCTCACCCCGCCTGCTGGTGCCCCTGGGCGGGCTCGACCCGGCCAAGGCGGCGCCGCTGAGCGACGCGGCGCTCACGCCCTACCACGCGATCAAGGCCGCGCTGCCCTGGCTGACGCCGGACGCGACCGTCGTCGTGATCGGCATCGGCGGCCTGGGCCACATGGCCGTGCAGATCCTGCGGGCGCTCAGTTCGGCGCGCATCATCGCCGGCGACATCGACGGCGCGAAGCTGGCGCACGCCCGCGCGCTGGGCGTGGCGCACACCATCGACACCCGCGACCCGGAGCGCGCCGCCGAGGAGATCCGCGCCCTGGTCGGCGAGCGCGGCGTGACGGTGGCGCTGGACTTCGTCGGCGCCCAGCCGACGCTGGACCTGTGCAGCCGCATCGTCGGCCGCGCCAGCCGCATCGCCATCGTCGGCCTGGGCGGCGGCACGCTCCACTACGCCCAGGGCAGCCCGCCCTTCGGCTGCGAGGTCAGCATGCCCTACTGGGGCTCGCGCACCGAACTGATGGAAGTCATCGCTCTGGCCGGGCAGGGCCTCATCCACGTGGAGACGGAGGTGTTTCCGCTGGAGGACGCCCTGGACGTGTACCAGCGCCTGCGTGAGGGCCACATCAAGGGCCGCGCCGTGCTGCGGCCCTGAGCGCGCGGCCCGGATCATCGAGCCCATCCTTGCACGCACACGGGAGAACCGTCGACGCGCATCGCACGCCACGTGCACCCTGCCGCTTCTCCCTCCTTCAGGAAAGCCAGCGCTTCCAGAATGGCTTGGAGGGCGCCGCGGCCCGTGATGCGGGCGGCGCGGATGCCGGCACGCGCCCCTGTGCCCGCTGTTGTGCGGCATCGAGCACCGCCAGCAGCGCCGGGTCGCGCGGCGTCTTGAGGAAGCGCGCATAGGCCGGGTAGCTGGTCACGCCCTTCATGTGCAGCGCTTCCGGCATCGGCGGACAGGGTCCGTTGCCCAGCAGCACACGCAGCGCCGTCGTGCGGTCGCGCCGGATCGCGCTGCTGATGGCCGTCTCGCCCGACGAGGGAACGATCTCGTTCGCCCCGGCCACGCCGGCGGCCAGCAGGCTGCGCACGGCATCGGCGTCGCCGCGCTCGGCGGCGTCGCCCAGGGCCTCCAGCGCCGCGATCTTCTCGCTGGAAAGACTGGCGAGGTAGGCCTCGCCGCGCCGGTCGTCCGCGTCGCGCGCATCGCCGCCTTCGATGGTCAGGAAGTCCGTGACCAGCGCCACGGGCTCGCCCGCGGCGTCGAGCGCCCAGAAGCTGGGATAGCTGCCGTCTCCCCAGCCGGACCGGAAGACCACCACGTTGTTCGCCGAGCCCTGCCCGAGCGGGTAGTGGTCGGCCATGTCGCCCTCGCCCAGCTCGGGCGCAAGCACGTCGTCGTAGTAGCTCACGTAGCCGGGCGCCGCCGACTCGAGGCCGTCGCGCTCGCCGATGGCGGGCCCGGTCTGCGCGTCCATGAAGCAGCCCATGCCCGCATCGACCGGATAGCCGTAGAAGGCGTCGCCGGCCAGCATGTCCGCCGACTCCCCGTCGAGCAGCGCCGGCTCCCAGTGCAGCGCGGCCGCGTCGAGGCCGGCGCGCTCGCGCAGCCACAGCACCGCCAGCGCCGGCACGCTGCCCAGGATCACGTCCACCGCATGCCCGCCCCGCTGCGCCAGTGCGCGTGCGAAGGCGGGCCGCTCCGGCTGCACCAGCGGGTCGCAGGCCACGATGCGGCCGCTGGTGATCTGCAGCATGCCGGCGCGTTGCCGGCTCAGGCGCCGCTGCTTCAGCGCCGCGTCGTCCAGGAAGACCGATCGCAGGTTGTCGAGGTCGATGTAGGCCATGCGCGGCATGCTACGCCGCCGCGCGGCGCCGGCCGAAGCCCGCGCGTCACTGGACCAGCTTCACCCCGGTCTTGCCCTGCACCTCGTCGAAGCTCACGCCCTCGGCCAGCTCGATCACCTTCAGCCCCTGCGGCGTGACGTCGAACACGCCCAGGTCGGTGATGATGCGGTCCACCACGCCCACGCCGGTCAGGGGCAGCGTGCACTGGGGCAGGATCTTCATGTCGGTGGTGCCGTCTTTCTTCTTGGCGACGTGCTCCATCAGCACGATCACGCGCTTGACGCCGGCCACCAGGTCCATGGCGCCGCCCATGCCCTTGACCATCTTGCCGGGGATCATCCAGTTGGCCAGGTCGCCCTTCTCGCTGACTTGCATGGCGCCCAGGATCGACAGGTTGATCTTGCCGCCGCGGATCATCGCGAAGCTCTGGTCGCTGCCGAAGATCGCACTGCCGGGCAGCGTGGTCACGGTCTGCTTGCCGGCGTTGATGAGGTCGGCGTCGACCTGGTCCTCCGTCGGGAAGGGGCCGATGCCGAGCATGCCGTTCTCGCTCTGCAGCCACACCTCCTTGTCGCCGACGAAGTTGGCCACCAGCGTCGGGATGCCGATGCCGAGGTTCACGTAGAAGCCGTCTTCCAGTTCCTGCGCCGCGCGCGCGGCCATCTGGTCTTGGGTCCAGGGCATGTGAGGCTCCTTCTTACTGCTTGCCGTTGTTCTTGATGGTGCCGGGCACTTCGCTGCCGGCGGCCGCCTGGGCGATGGCGGCCTGCGCCTGCACCTTGGCGCTGGCGGCGTCCACCGGCGCGGCGGCGCTCAGGGTCCGCTTCTCGATGCGCTTCTCGGGGTTGGCGTTGAGCACGATGCGGTGCACGTAGATGCCGGGCAGATGGATGTCGTCCGGCGCCAGCTCGCCCACCTCGACGATCTTCTCGACCTCGACGATGCACACCTTCCCGGCTGTGGCGGCAGCCGGGTTGAAGTTGCGCGCGGTGAGGTTGAAGCGCAGGTTGCCCGACTTGTCGGCCACCGCCGCCTTGACCAGCGACACGTCGGGCACCAGCGAGCGCTCCATCACGTAGGTCTCGCCGTCGAACTCGCGCAGTTCCTTGCCCTCGGCCACCTGGGTGCCTACGCCGGTCTTGGTGAAGAAGGCCGGGATGCCGGCGCCGCCGGCGCGCAGCTTCTCGGCCAGCGTGCCCTGGGGCGTGAACTCCAGCTCCAGCTCGCCCGCCAGAAACTGACGCTCGAACTCCTTGTTCTCGCCCACGTAGCTGGCGATCATCTTCTTGATCTGGCGCGTCTCCAGCAGCTTGCCGAGGCCGAAGCCGTCGACGCCCGCGTTGTTGGAGACGCAGGTGAGGTTCTTGACGCCGCTTTCCTTGAGCGCCTCGATCAGCGCCTCGGGGATGCCGCACAGGCCGAAGCCGCCGACGGCCAGCATCTGGTTGTCGGCCACGACGCCGGCCAGGGCCGACTTCGCGTCGGGATAGATCTTGTTCGCCATGGTGCCTCGCTCTTCGATGAAGGGATTGAACGGTGATGGTGACGGAGGATGGACCGCCTCGGACGATACTACGTATCCGCATACGTAGTATTTCGTAATGGACAGTCCCGAGAGAGCCGAGCCCCCCGCCGCCATCGACTACCGGCTCGCCTTCGAGCACGCCCCGGTGGGCATGGTGCTGTCGCGCCAGCGCATCATGGTGGACTGCAACGCGCGGCTCACCGAGATGTTCGGCGCCACGCGCGAACAACTGGTGGGCCAGTCCTTTCGCGTGCTGTACCCCAGCGTGGCGGAATTCGAGCGCATCGGCCGGCGCATGGAGCCGATCCTCAACGCCAGCGGCCACTATGCCGACAACCGCATGATGCGCCGCGTGGGCAGCCTGCACGGCATGCGCGCCGGCGAGACCTTCTGGTGCCACGTCACCGGCCGCGCGCTCAACCGCGAGGCACCGCACGCCGCCGGCATCTGGACCTTCGAGGACCTGGGCGCGCGCCGCGCCGACAAGGCCGAGCTGACGCCGCGCGAGCGCGAGGTGGCGGCGCACCTGATGCGCGGGCTGACCAGCAAGGAGATCGGCCGCGCGCTGGGCATCAGCCACCGCACGGTGGAGATCCACCGCGCGCGCCTGATGCGCAAGTACGCCGCGGCGACGACCGCGGCGCTGGTGCAGAAGTTGCTGGCGGCCTGAAGGCTCAGGGCTGGCGCACCAGCTCGCGCAGCCAGGCGCGGCACTGGTCGGCCGCCTCGACGGGCCACTCCACGCTGACGGTGCGGTCGAGCTGGCGCACCTCGACGCGGATGCTGCGGCCGGCCGCCGCGACATGGCCGTTCGCACGCGCCGGCCTGCCGCCGCCGCCGCCGAGCAGGCGCGACCAGAAGCCGCCCTCCTCCACCTCGGCGGGTTCGGCGACGCTGACGGCCTGGACGGGCGCGGCGGGTGCAGGCGCCGGCACGACGGCAGGCGACGGGGCCGGTGCAGGCTTGTGCGCCACCGGCGGCACGGGCGCCGGGGCTGGCGTGCTCGCCATCACGGCAGGCGCCGCCGGCAGCCCGCCGGCCTCGATGCGCGCCTTCAGGTTGGCGCCGAACTCCTCCCACAGCCGGTCGGCCTTGGTCTTCATCACGCTCAGACCGAAGGTGCCCAGCCGGCCCAGCAGGTCCACGCTGACCTTGATGCGCAGCTCGGTGCCGCCGTCGGCCGTCGGCGTCAGGAACACCTCGCTGCGCTGCTTGAGCGAGCTGGCCACCGAGGCGTCCTCACCCGTGCCCTCGGCGCACAGGTACTCCGGCGCGCGCTGCTCGGTGATGTGGGTGCGCAGCTTGAACTTGGCGCTGATGAAGGCGATCTTCTGGTGCATCACCGCCACGTATTCCGTGGGGCTGACGACGTCGATCGACTTCATGCCGGGCACGGCGCCGGCCATCACCTGCGGGTCCAGCAGCAGCGCCCACACCTGCTCGCGCGGGGCCGACACGGCCAGGGTCTTCTCAATCTCCATGATTCATCTCCTCGGCCGCGTGCAGCACCGATTCCACGATCTGCGTGTAGCCGGTGCAGCGGCACAGGTTGCCCGACAGGCCGTGACGCACCTCGTCGCAGCTCGGCCGGGGGTTGTTCTTGAGCAGGTCGCACGAGGCCATGATGAAGCCCGGCGTGCAGTAGCCGCACTGCAGGCCGCCGCACTGCATAAAGTTCTTCTGCAGCGGGTGCAGCTCGTCGCCCTCGGCCAGCCCTTCGATGGTGGTGAGCTCGCGGCCGTTGACCTGCACGGCCAGCATCAGGCAGGACTTGACGACCTCGCCATCGAGCAGCACCGAGCAGGCGCCGCAGATGCCCGTCTCGCAGCCGCGCTTGGTGCCCGTGAGGTGCAGGTCGTCGCGCAGGAAGTCCGCGAGCAGCCGGCGCGCGGGCACCTCGACGCTGTGGGCCTCGCCGTTGACGGTGCATTCGATGCGGTGGGTGCTCATGCGGCAACTCCTTCGTCGATCGACAGGCCGAACAGCTCGGCCACTGTGCGGCGCGCCACGGCGCGCACCATGTCGCGGCGGAATTCGGCGCTGCCGCGCAGGTCTTCCACGGGCGTGATGTCCTGCGCCACGATGTCGGCCACCTCGGCAGCGACCTCGGGCGTGATGCTTCGGCCTTCGAGGAAGGCTTCGGCGCGCCGCAGCCGCGTGGGGATGGGCGTCGATGCACCGACGGCAATGCGCGCCTCGCGGCACAGCGCGCCCTCGCGCCGCGCCACCAGGGCGACGCTCGCCAGCGGCCGGTGCTCCGCCGCCGTGCGCAGGAAGCGCGAGTACACCCCCTCGGTGCCGGCGGCCAGCGGCGGCACGCGGATCTCCAGCACGATCTCGTCGGGCTCCAGCGCCGTCACGTAGTAGTCGACCAGGAATTCCTCGATCGAGAGCACGCGCTCGCCGCGCACGCTGCCCAGCACCACCTGCGCATCCAGCGCCATCAGGCAGCCCGGTGGGTCGGTGGACGGGTCGGCATAGCAGAGGTTGCCGCCGATCGTGCCCTGGTTGCGCACCTGCGGGTTGGCCACGCGCGCCGCCATGCTGGCGAGCACCGGCGCGTGCTGCCGCACCAGCGGCGAGCGGGCCACGTCCGCATGCCGCGCCAGCGCGCCGATGCGCAGGCCCTGCTGCGCATCGAACGCTATGCCGCGCAGGCGCTCGATCCGCGCCACCGAGATCAGGTGCGTCGGCGCCAGCATGCGCTGGCGCATGCCCAGCATCAGCGCGGTGCCGCCAGCGATCACGCGCACCTCGTCGCCCAGGTCGGCCAGCATGCGGCTGGCTTCCTCGACCGAGGCGGGCTCCAGCCAGTCGAACTCACGCATGGGCCGCTCCTTCTTCTTCTTTTCTGGCACGCAGCGCGGCCAGCACCTTCTCGGGCGTGATGGGCAGTTCGGTGATGCGCACGCCCACCGCGTCTTCCACCGCGTTGGCGATGGCCGGCGCGCCGGGCAGGATGGCCGTCTCGCTCGCGCCCTTGGCGCCGTAGGGGCCGTTGGGGTCGTTGGACTCGACGAGGCCGCCGCGCAGCTCGGGCAGCGCGTCGGCGGTGGGCAGGGTGTAGTCGGCGAAGTTGCCGTTGGCCAGGCGCCCGTTCTCGTAGTGCAGCTGCTCGTACAGCGCCCAGCCGATGGCCTGCGCCGCGGCGCCGTTGGACTGGCCGTGCACGGCGATCGGGTTGAGCGCCTTGCCGCAGTCGTCGGCGACGTAGCTGTCGAGCACCGTCACGCGGCCTGTCTCGCAGTCGACCTCCACCTCCACCGCCTGCGCGGCGTAGGAGTAGGCCGGCGCGATGTTGCCGTAGAGCTGGTCGTCGTGCATCACGGTCTTCGGATCCCAGGTGCCGCTGACCTGGATGCCGCCGCCGCCGTGGCGCCAGACGGCCTGGCGCGCCAGCTCGGCCAGCGTGGCGCGCTGCTCGGGCCGGTCGGTGACGAACACCGCGCCGCCGCCGATGGACAGCGCCGAAGGCTCGACCTCCCAGCGCAGCGCGGCCAGCGCGAACAGTTCGTCGCGCGCCTTGCGCCCCGCCACGATGGCGGCGTTGCCGCCCGACATGGTCACGCGCGAGGCCAGCGTGCCTACCGCCACCGGCGCCACGTCGGTGTCGGGCGGCACGACGTGCACGTCGGCCAGCGGCAAGCCCAGTTCGTGCGCGACGATCTGGCTGAGCATGGTGGACGCGCCCTGCCCCATGTCGCACTCGCCGCTGATGACGTTCACGCGCCCGTCTTCGTTGATCTTCACGACGACGGTGGAGCCGTCCCAGTTGCCGATGGTGCGGTTGCCGCTGACGTGCATGGCGGCGGCCATGCCCACGCCGCGGCGCTTCACGCCGGCGGCCTTGGGCGCACTGCGCTTGGCAGCCCAGCCGATGGCCTCGGTCGCCTGCTCGATGCATTCGACCAGCCCGTTGCTGCCGATCTGCCAGCCGTGCACCGAGACCTCGCCGGCCGGCAGCACGTTGCGCCGGTGCACCTCCACCGGGTCCAGGCCCAGCTTGCCGGCCATCACGTGGATGTGGCTGTTGAGCGCAAACAGCATCTGCGTGCCGCCGAAGCCGCGGAAGGCGCCGCGCGGCGGGTTGTTGGTGTAGTACAGCGTGGCATGCGAGCGCACGTTGCCGTTGCGGTGCATGTTGTCGCTGCGCATGGCGCTCACGTGCATCACGTCGCCGGCCAGGCCGGCGTAGGCACCGCACTCGGCCAGGATGCGCACCTCCTTGGCGACGATCAGGCCCTCGCGGTCCATGCCCAGCCTGAGCGTGATGCGCTCGGGCACGCTGGCGCAGCAGGCCTGGAAGTCCTCCAGCCGGTTGTTCACCAGCCGCACCGGGCGCTTCGTCTTCAGCGCCAGCAGGCCGGCGACGAGCTGGTTGTCGTCTTCCACGATCTTGCCGCCGAAGCCGCCGCCGGTGGTGGCCTGGATCACGCGCACGCGCGAGACCGGCAGGCCCAGCGTGGCCGCCACCTGCATGCGCACCAGGTTCACGGCCTGGGTCGAGGTCCACAGCACCAGGCGGCCGTCCGGATCGAGCGCGGCGACGGTGGCCATCGGCTCCATGTAGCCGGGGTACTGCGAGTGCGTCTGGTAGGTGGCCTCGTGCACCAGATGGGCCGAGGCGAAGGCGGCGTCCACGTCGCCGCGCTCGAAGCGGATCTCGTGGCCGACGTTGTTCTCGCGGCCCGGGTGTACGGTGGGCGCCTCCCCGTCCATCGATTCGTCGATGCTGAGGATGGCGGGCAGCTCCTCGTATTCCACCTGGATCAGGTCGAGCGCGTCGCGCGCGATCTCCTCGGTGAGGGCGGCCACCGCCGCCACCTCCTCGCCGCAGTAGCGCACCACGCCTTTGGCGAGCACGGCGCGCTCCTTGTGGTGCACGCCCCAGAGCTGGGCCGGCGCGTCGTCGCCGGTGAGCACCGCCTTCACGCCCGGCAGCGCGCGCGCCGCCGAGGTGTCGATGGACACGATGCGCGCGTGCGGGTAGGGGCTGCGCAGCACCTTGCCGTGCAGCATGCCGGCCACCTTGATGTCGCCGGCGTACATCGCGCGGCCCAGCACCTTGGCCCGGGCCGTCACCTGCGGGATCTCCACGCCCAGCGTGGAATGCGGCTGCGCCGGCTGCACGCCTTCCGGCACGGCCTTGGCAAGCGGCTTCATCGCGGCCTCACTCGGCGCTGATGCCCAGGTCGCGGATCGCCTTGCCCATCACCGCGTACTCGCGCTGGTTCAGCCTGGCGAGCACGTCCGGCGCGCCGCCGGCCGGCAGGGCGCCGAAGACGGCCAGCTTCTCGACCACCTCCGGCTCCTTGAGGATCGCGTTCAGATGCTCGTTGAGCAGCTTGACCACCGCCGCCGGCGTGCCCTTGGGCGCGAAGAAGCCGTTCCAGGCGCCGACCACCACGTCCTTGTAGCCCAGCTCCACCAGCGTCGGCACCTCGGGCGCCAGCCTGCTGCGCTGCGCGTCGCCGATCGCCAGCGGGATCAGCTTGCCGGTGCCCAGGTACTGGCGCACCGCGCCGATGGTCACCCAGGCCGTGTCCACGTGCCCGGCCACCACGTCGTTGACCGAGGGGCCGACGCCGCGGTAGGGCACGTGCGAGAACTTCACGCCGGCGGCCTTGTTCAGCCACTCGCCGACGATGTGCATGGGCGAGCCGGCGCCGGGGCTGGCATAGGAGACCGACTTGCCGGCCTTGGCCGCCGCCACCAGCTGGGGCAGCGTCTTCGCGTCGCCCAGGGCCGCGGGGTTGCCCACCAGCACCAGCGGCTGGGTGGCGGTGTTGATGACGGCCTCGTAGCCGCCCAGCACGTCGTAGCTGGCCGCGCCGGAGAGCTTCATCACCATCGGCGCGGTGGTGAAGGGGTTGGGCGTGAACAGCAGCGTGTAGCCGTCCGGCGCGGCGCGGCCGACGTGGCCGTTGCCAATGGCGCCGCCGGCGCCCGGCCGGTTGTCGATGATGACGGACTGCTTGATGCGCTGGCCCAGCTTCTCGGCGAACAGGCGCGCGATGGCGTCGGTGTCGCCCCCGGGCGGGTACGAGACCACCACGGTGACCGGCTTGGCGGCGGGATAGTCGCCCTGGGCCAGGGCGGGCAGCGCGGACAGGGCGCTGGCAGCCAGCGCGGCGGCGAGAACATGACGGCGGATCGTGGGCATCGAAGGCTCCTCGTGGGTGGCCGGCCGCCGGCAGGCGGCCGAAAGGGGGCAGGGAACAGACAGGCGCTTGATTTGATTCATATATGAATCAAAGAACCGCCAAAGGAACGATGCGAATTTTGTGCTTATAGTTGATCCATCAATTAAAGGGTAAACCCTTGAATCAGCTGGGTGCCCCGCTCTAATCCGCTCACCGGCGAGAAGGCTTGCATCTGCATGGAAGAATGGCCGTTTCCATGAGCGACGCCCCCTCCTCCACCCCCTGGTCCGACCTGGACGAGCACGGCACCGGCCTGACCGTCGATGCTTTCATCACCACCCTGATGAGCCAGGTGGGCAACGCCCTGCGGCGCCAGCTGACGGTGCCCTATGCCGAGCAGTTCGGGCTCACGGTGTCGGAGTGGCGCCTGCTCTCGCTGGTGGCGCACGCCGGGCGCATCGTCTTCGGCGAGCTGGTCGCGCAGTCCACCTCCGACAAGGCGCTGGTCAGCCGCACGCTCAAGCTGCTGGAGGGGCGGCGCCTGGTGCGGCTGGAGACCGAGGGCACCGGCCCGCGCAAGAAGACCTGGTGCCACATCACGCCCGAGGGCGAGGCGCTGCACCGCCAGGCCATCCCGATCGCCCGGGCGCGGCAGGCGGCCGCCATCCGCGTGCTGCCGCCCGAGGAGCGCGACGCCATGTACCGCGCCCTGATGCGCCTGCGCGCGCACTGCCTGCAGGCCGACGCCCGCCCCGCCGCAGACGACGTGCCCGGGCTGGACATCTGAACGGATGCCGCCGGGCAGCGGCTCAGCCGCCCGCCCCGCGCGCGCGCCACAGCGCCTCGGCGCGCGCCAGGTCGGCCACGGTGTCGATGTCGGTGACGATGCCCTCGTCGTCCACCGGCACTTCCACCAGCGCGCCCGCCTCGCGCTGCGCGCGCAGCACCGGCGCGGCGCCCTGCGCGCCGGCCAGGGCCGCCAGCGCCGGCCCGCAGGCGGCGCCGAAGCCCACCGGGTGGCCGCGTTCGCCGCCGTGCACCGGCTGCGCCGCGCCCGCGCCGTCGGCCAGCGCATCGGCCACGCGGCGCAGCGTGTCCGGCCTGACCAGCGGCAGGTCGGCCGGCAGCACGAGCCAGCCGCCCGCCCCGCGCGTGGCACGCACGGCGGCTGCGATGGAGTCGCCCATGCCGGGGTGGCCGGCGTCCTCCACATGCCAGGGCAGGCCGCTGGCGCGCACCGCCTCCAGCGTGCGCTCGATCACCGGCCGCCCGCCCAGCAGCGCCTGCAGCTTGTGCACCTGCCCGCCGGAGGCGCGGAAGCGCTCGCCCCGGCCCGAGGCGAGCACCAGGACCACGGGCAGGCCGGTCATGTCAAGACGTGGTCGCGGGGCTGCGGCTGCGGCGGCCAGCCGCGCTCGCCGATGGCTTCCAGCAGCGAGGTCTCGATGGTCCAGCACGTCGCGTCGAGCGCCAGCGCGTTGGGCGCGGTGCCGAAGGGCTCCTCCAGCTCCGAGCCCAGCGCCTCCAGCGCGAAGAAGGTGTAGGCCACGAAGACCACGATCACCGGCGTCATCGGGCCGATCGCATCCACCAGCCCGAAGGGCAGCAGCAGGCAGTACAGATAGATCGTGCGGTGGATGATGACGCCGTAGGTGAAGGGGATCGGCGTGCTGTGCAGCCGCTCGCAGCCGCCCACGGCGGCGCCGATCTGCGCCAGCGGCTGCTCCAGCGCCGGCACCACGGCCGGCGCGACACGGCCCTGGCGGCGCATGTCGCGCAGCCATTCGCCGGCCATCAGCAGCAGGGCCGCCGCCGGGTAGCGGGCCGCGCCGGCGCGCCCCGCCTCCTCCGGCGGCAGCAGCCGGGCCAGGTCGGCCGCGGCGTCGCTGCCGCGCAGCTGGTGGCGCAGCGCGTGGACCAGCGCGATCAGCCGATGCGCCAGCACCGGGGCATGGCCCTCGCCGTCCACCAGCGTCTGCGCCTGCCGCACGGCGGCGCGGCACTCGACCAGCAGCGCGCCCCACAGCGTGCGCGCCTCCCACCAGCGGCCGTAGCTGGTGCCGTTGCGAAAGCCCAGGAAGATCGCCAGCGTCAGCCCGATCAGCGAGAAGGGCACGAAGTTCATCGGCACCTTCCAGCGCAGCACGTGCCCGTGCAGCAGCGTCACCAGCACCGCCAGCGCCAGCGTGCCCAGCAACTGCGGCAGGATCTGCGACAGGATCGAGCCTCGCCAGACGAACAGCAGGCGCAGCCAGTGGGGACGGGGACGCACGATCATGGGAGGGCGATGTTATGCGCGCGGGGCGCGCGCACAATCGGCGGCCATGAGCGACCTGCCCCACTCCATCGCCTCGCTGCGCAAGAGCTACGAGCGCGCCGAACTCGACGAGGCCCACAGCGCCAGCGATCCGCTGGCCCAGTTCGAGCGCTGGCTGTCCGAGGCCATCGCCGCCCAGGTGCCCGAGCCCAACGCCATGACGCTGGCCACCGTGGGCAGCGACCTGCGCCCCTCCACGCGCATCGTGCTCGTCAAGGGCTACGACGCGCGCGGCATCGTCTGGTACACCAACTACGACAGCCGCAAGGGCCAGGAGCTGGCCGGCAACCCGTACGCCGCGCTGCAGTTCCACTGGGTCGAGCTGGAGCGCGTGGTGCGCATCGAGGGCGTGGTCGAGAAGGCCGGCGACGCCGAGAGCGACGCCTACTTCGCCAGCCGCCCGCTGGACTCGCGCATCGGCGCCTGGGCCAGCCCGCAGAGCCAGGTGATCGAAGGCCGCTCGGTGCTGGTGGCCAACGCCGCGAAGTACAGCGCGAAGTTCCTGCTCAACCCGCCGCGCCCGCCGCACTGGGGCGGCTTCCGCCTGGTGCCCGACCGCTGGGAGTTCTGGCAGGGCCGCAAGAGCCGGCTGCACGACCGGCTGCGCTACCGCGTCGAAGGCGGCGCCTGGATACGCGAGCGCCTGGC
>NZ_JBIQNC010000099.1:2557-18289 GCF_044462705.1 Xenophilus sp. | reverse complement strand
CGCGCCGGCAGACGCCGTGCTTGTGCCAGCCCTTGAGCGCGCCGCGCAGGCTGGAGCCGGTGTCCTGCGTGGCGCCGCGGAATTCGTCGTAGCGCCGCGCCATCGAATAGATCATGAAGGGCGAGACCTGCTCGGCCGCCTCGCCGTCGGCCGAGAGCAGCCAGTGCACGACGGTGGCGAGCGCGAAGCCGGTGCAGGCGCTGGTGCGGCCCTGGTTCAGCACCGGCACGGCGCGCGCCGGCCGCAGTTCGGCGCCCGGGCGCAGGCGCACCGGCGGCACGTAGAGGCGGTCGCGGAAGTCGATCGGGTCGGCCTTGACGACATCGCGCGCGGGCAGCGCCTGGACGGCGGGCCGGCGGGCGGCTTTGCGGGTGGCCATGGCGCGCCTCCTCTTGCCTGGGATGGCGCGCATTGTGGGCAGGCGCGGCCCCGGCAGGCCATTCGCCGGAAGTGCTGGCCGGCGGCTTAGGCCGTTCGGCGGTGCGCAGGGATCAGAAGCGCGGCAGGCCGCCCGGCCCGCCGGGGCCGCCCATGCCGGGGAAGCCCTTGGCGCCGCCCAGGCGCTTCATCATCTTCATCAGGCCGCCGCCCTTCATCTTCTTCATCATCCCCTGCATCTGCTCGAACTCGCCCAGCAGGCGGTTGACTTCCTGCACCTGCACGCCGGCGCCGGCGGCGATGCGCTTCTTGCGGGTGGCCTTGATGATCTCGGGCTTGCGGCGCTCGGTCGGGGTCATGCTGTGGATGATCCCCTCCTTGCGGCGGATGTCGCGCTCGGCGCGCGTCAAGTCCGCGTCGGTGGCCTTGCCGGCCAGCTGCGCGGGCAGCTTGTCCATCAGGCCCGACAGGCCGCCCATCTGCTTCATCTGCTGCAGCTGGGCGAGGAAGTCCTCCAGGTCGAAGTGGCCGCTCTTGACCTTGCTGGCCAGCTTCTTGGCGGCTTCCACGTCCACGCCGGCCGAGACCTGCTCGACCAGCGCCACGATGTCGCCCATGCCCAGGATGCGGCCGGCATGGCGCTCGGCGTCGAAGGCCTCCAGGCCGTCGATCTTCTCGGAGACGCCCGCGAACTTGATCGGCACGCCGGTGATCTGCCGCACCGACAGCGCGGCGCCGCCGCGCGAGTCGCCGTCCATCTTGGTCAGCACGATGCCGGTGAGCGGCAGCGCGTCCTTGAAGGCCTTGGCGGTGTTGACCGCGTCCTGGCCCTGCATGGCGTCGACGACGAACAGCGTCTCCACCGGCTTGAGCGCGCCGTGCAGCGACTTGATCTCCTCCATCAGCACCTCGTCGATGGCGAGGCGGCCGGCGGTGTCGACCAGCAGCACGTCGAAGTGGTGCTTCTTCGCGTAGTCCAGCGCGGCGGCGGCGATGTCCAGCGGCTTCTGATCGGGCGTGCTGGGGAACCACTCGGCGCCGGCCTGCTTCGTCACCGTCTTGAGCTGCTCGATGGCGGCCGGGCGGTAGACGTCGCCCGACACCGTCAGCACCTTCTTCTTGCGCTTCTCGATCAGGTGCTTGGCCAGCTTGGCGGTGGTGGTGGTCTTGCCGGCGCCCTGCAGGCCGGCCATCAGGATCACGGCCGGCGGCTGCGCGGCGAGGTTGATGTCGGACACGCCCTCGCCCATCGTCGCCGCCAGCTCGCGGTGCACGATGCCCACCAGCGCCTGCCCTGGCTTGAGCGAGCCCAGCACCTCCTCGCCCATCGCCTTGTCCTTGACGCGGGCGACGAAGTCGCGCACCACCGGCAGCGCCACGTCGGCCTCCAGCAGCGCCATGCGCACCTCGCGCATCATGTCCTGCACGTTGGCTTCGGTGATGCGCGCCTGGCCGCTCATCTGCTTGACGAGGCGCGAGAACTTGTCGGAGAGGGCGGTGGCCATGGGGGAGTGTCCGGAGGGAAAGCGGAAGGGCGTGAGGGGCGGCGTTGCACCACCCGAAAAGGAAAGGGCGAGCCGCTAAACTCGCCCGGATGATTCTAGCGAGCCCCTCCCCGCTCAGCGTGGCACTGGGCATCGCCACCGCGGCCGCCTACGGCGTGGCCGCCGCCGCGGCGACGCGGCTCGGCCGCCAGGGCACCCAGGGCCTGTTCGCGCTCGCCTGGATCCTGCATGCGCTCACCCTCGGCACCGGCCTGCTCGGCCGCGAGGCCCGTTTCGGCTGGGCGCCCGCCCTGTCCGTCACGGCCTGGCTGGTGCTGACGGTCTACGCCGTCGAGAGCCGCCTCTTCCCGCAGCTCACCGTGCGCCGCGCGCTGGCCGTGCTGGGCGGCGTGGCGGTGCTGCTGGCGGCGGTCTTCCCGGGCGCGCCGCTGCACGTGGCGGCCTCGCCCTGGCTGCCGCTGCACCTGGCGCTGGGCATCGCCTCCTACGGCCTGTTCGCCGCCGCGGTGGTGCATGCCTGGCTGATGCGGCGCGCCGAGAAGCAGATCCGCCAGGCGGCCGAGCCGCAGGCCGGCCTGCCGCTGCTGACGCTGGAGCGCCTGACCTTCCGCTTCGTCACCGCCGGCTTCGTGCTGCTGACGGCCACCCTGGCCGCCGGCCTGCTGTTCAGCGAGCAGTTGTACGGCCCCTCGGTGCGCGGCTGGAAGTGGGACCACAAGAGCGTGTTCTCGGTGCTGGCCTGGCTGGCCTTCGCCGTGCTGCTGCTGGGGCGCGCGCGCTTCGGCTGGCGCGGCCGCATCGCGCTGCGCGTGCTCTACGCCGGCGCGGCCCTGCTGCTGCTGGCCTACGTGGGCTCGCGCTTCGTGCTGGAAGTGATCCTGGGGCGCGGCGTCGCATGAAGTACCTGATCGTGCTGGCGGTGGTCGTGGTGGCGATCTGGGTCTGGCGCCAGAACCGCCGCGAGGAAGCGCAGGAGCGCGCCGCGGCCCGTCCGCGCGCCGTGCCCGGCCCGCAGGCCATGCTGCGCTGCGCGCACTGCGGCGTGCACCTGCCCGCCGCCGATGCGGTGGCCGGCCGGCAGGGCAGCTACTGCAGCGAAACGCATCGCCGCCTCGGCGAAACATGAAAACACCCCCAGGCTTCGCGGACTTCGTTCCGCTTCGCCAACCCCCTCAAGGGGGCACACGCGACGGCCGGACAAAGCCCGTTCCGTGCGTGTTCGCGCATGGCCTGCTCCGCGGCCGCCAGTACCGCTTCGCCTCGTGCGATGCGGACGACGCCCGGCATCCTGGGTAGCTCGATGGCCTCCCCCTGGTCGCGCGGCGGTGCTCCGGCCACGGACTGGGCCGGCCTGGACACCGGCAGCGGCGCGCTGACGCCGCGCGGCTCGGGCGGGCTGGTGCGCCTGTGGCGCGGCTTCATGACAGCGCGCGTGTTCGTCGGCGTGGTGCTGGTGCTGCTGCAGGGCGTGACCTTCGCGCTGGGGCAGCCGCTCAACCACCTGGCGCTGGGCGTGTCGGTCGCGTATTTCGCGGCGGCGCTGCTGGGCACGCGCTACCTGCATCCGCGCCCGCCGCTGCGCGGCATGGGCCTGGCCTGGCTGGGCAGCATCGGGGTGGACCTGGCCACCTTCGCCGTGCTCCAGACCCTGCAGGCGGCGAGCATCAACTACACGCCGCTGTTCGCGCTGCCGGTGCTGATGGGCGCCGTGGTCGGCTC
Organism: Xenophilus sp.; assembly: GCF_044462705.1. Lineage (NCBI taxonomy): Bacteria > Pseudomonadati > Pseudomonadota > Betaproteobacteria > Burkholderiales > Comamonadaceae > Xenophilus > Xenophilus sp. Next base: position 14,687 of record NZ_JBIQNC010000099.1, on the reverse strand, counting down.
GCTGCCTGTGGGGCTGGCGACCACGGCCCTCGTCACGCTGCTGCTGCTGGGCGACGCGCTGCGCTACCAGCTGCTGCAGGGGGCCGACGCGCCCGCGCGCTTCCTGCAGGCGGCGCTCACGGGCACGGGCCTGTTCGTCGTCTCGCTGCTGGCGCACCAGTTGGCGCTGCGGCTGGCGCGCGAGGAGGAGCGCTCGCTGCACAGCCGCAGCACGGCGCAGATGCAGGCGCAGGTCAACGCGCTGGTGATCGAGGCGCTGGGCGAGGGCGTGCTGGTGATCGACCTGGACGGCCGCGTGCAGGCGGCCAACCCGGCGGCGGACGCGATCCTCGGGCGCGGCCTGGGCGCGGCCGACATGCCCTTCGCGCTGGAGAACCAGCCCGCCTGGCACGCGCTGGCGCAACTGGCGGCGCGCACCTTCCAGCGCCGCAGCGCGCAGTCGGCCGAGCTGCCGATCGCCCAGGCGCGCGGCGCCCCGCGCGAGCTGCGGGTGCGCACCCGCCTCACGCCGGCGGCCGGAGCGCGCACCGAGGGGCTGTGCGTGATGTTCCTGCAGGACCTGCGCGAGCTGGAGGCGCGCATCCGCACCGAGAAGCTGGCCGCGATGGGCCGCATGTCGGCCGCGGTGGCGCACGAGATCCGCAACCCGCTGGCCGCCATCGCGCAGGCCAGCGCGCTGCTGTCGGAGGACCTGACCGACCCCGGCCAGCGGCGCCTGAACGAGATGGTGCAGCACAACGCGCAGCGCCTAGCGCGCATCGTGGACGATGTGCTGGACGTCTCGCGCGCGCGCCAGCAGCGGGCGCTGCCGCTGGAGGGCGAGCAGCTCATGCTCGACCCGATGGTGCTCACCATGGTCGAGGAATGGGTGCAGCAGACCGGGCGCGCGGGCGTGCGGCATGCGCTGGGCGCCCAGGCGCAGGTGCGCTTCGAGGCCGAGCACCTGCGGCGCATCCTGGTCAACCTGCTGGACAACGCGGCGCGCTACGCCAGCCAGGAGGAAGGCGCGATCCAGGTCGTCACCGCCTGGCCGCCGCAGGGCCGGCCGCAGCTGCTGGTGTGGAGCGACGGCGCGCCGCTGGACCCGGCCGTGCAGCGCCACCTGTTCGAGCCTTTCTTCTCGTCCGAAAGCCGCTCCAGCGGCCTCGGCCTGTACATCTGCCGCGAGCTGTGCGGGCGCCACGGCGGCGCCATCGGCTACGAGCGGCGCACGCTCGACGGCGACGGGCCGGAAGGCAACGCCTTCGTGATCAGCTTCGCGCCGGCCGCGCAGACCGCACCGGCGGCGCAGGAGCGTTTGCCACAATAGCGGCGTGAACAGCCCCACCGCCCGCAGTGCAGCGCAGATCCTCGTCGTCGACGACGAGCCCGACCTGCGCACCCTGTACGAGATGACGCTGCTGCGCGAGGGCTACCGCGTCGAGGCCGCCGGCAGCGTGGCCGAGGCCTGGCAGCACCTGGAGGCCGGCCGCTTCGACGCCGTGATCACCGACATGCGCCTGCCCGACGGCCTGGGCATGGAGCTGCTGCACCGCCTGCAGCAGCGCCAGCGCGCCGAGCGCTGCGTGGTGATGACGGCCTACGGCTCGGCCGAGAACGCGGTCGAGGCGCTGAAGGCCGGCGCCTTCGACTACCTCACCAAGCCGGTGGACCTGAAGCAGTTCCGCGCGGTGGTCGCCTCGGCCGTGCACGAGCAGGCCACCGCGCCGCGCCCCGCGCCGGCGCCGCCGGGCGCGGCGCCCGACCCGGCACCGGTGACGACGCAGGCCACCGGCGCGCTCGAGCGGCTGGTCGGCGAATCGGAGCCGATGCGGCTGGTGAAGGCACGCATCGTCAAGGTCGCGCGCGGCATGGCGCCGGTGCTGGTGCGCGGCGAGTCCGGCACCGGCAAGGAGCTGGTGGCGCGCGCCGTGCACGCCTGCAGCCAGCGCGGCGACGGCCCCTTCGTCGCCGTCAACTGCGGCGCGATCCCCGAGAACCTGCTGGAGGCCGAGTTCTTCGGCGCGCGCAAGGGCTCGTACACCGGCTCGGCGCAGGACCGCGACGGCTACTTCCAGGCGGCCCGCGGCGGCACCCTCTTCCTCGACGAGATCGGCGACCTGCCGCTGGCGATGCAGTCCAAGCTGCTGCGCGCCATCCAGGAGCGCAGCGTGCGCCCCATCGGCTCCACGCAGGAGGACGCGGTGGACGTGCGCATCGTCAGCGCCACCCACAAGGACCTGCAGGCCGAGGTGCAGGCCGGCCGCTTCCGGCAGGACCTGTACTACCGCCTCAACGTGATCGAGCTGATGCTGCCGCCGCTGCGCGAGCGGCGCGAGGACCTGCCGGCCCTGTGCACCGCGCTGCTGCAGCGCATCGGCCAGGAGGCCGGCATGCCCGTGCCGGCCCTGTCGGCCCGCGCGCTGGACGCGCTGCGCCGGCAGCCGCTGCACGGCAACGTGCGCGAGCTGGAGAACCTGCTGCACCGCGCGGTGGCGCTGAGCGAGGGCGGCGAGCTGTCGATGGAACTCGACGCCGGCGACGGCCTGCCTCCCGCCGACGACGAGGCATCGCACGGAGCCGGCGACGCGCCGGCACTGTTCCCGCCGGACGGCCTGCTGCCGGAGGCGGCGGCGCCGACGGCACGGCCGACGACCGACGCCATGCCCAGCGACCTGCAGCGCTACCTCGACGACAAGGAGCGCGAGATCCTGCTGCGCGCGCTGCAGGAGACCGGCTTCAACCGCACCGCGGCCGCCCAGTGCCTCGGCCTGAGCCTGCGGCAGATCCGCTACCGCATCGTGCGGCTGGGCATCCCCATGCCCTCGGGCGACGATGGCTGATGCGCCCGCCGCCACCACGCCGTGGCAGGAAGGCGGCTGGTACGCATCCGCGCACCGGCTGGCATCGCCCAACTTCGGCCCGCGCCCGGCCGGCGCCTGCGTCGACCTGATCGTGCTGCACTCGATCAGCCTGCCGCCGGGCCAGTACGGCGGCGACGAAGTGCAGCGGCTCTTCACCAACCGGCTGGACTGGTCCGCGCACCCCTACTTCGAGCAGATCCGCGGCATCGAGGTCTCGGCGCACTTCTACGTGCGGCGCGACGGCACGCTCTGGCAGTTCGTCGGCTGCGACGACCGCGCCTGGCATGCCGGCGCCTCGTGCTGGCGCGGCCGCGCCGACTGCAACGACGACTCTGTCGGCATCGAGCTCGAAGGGCTGGAGGGCGGGCCGTTCGAGCCCGCCCAGTACGAGGCGCTCGCGCACCTGTGCCCGGCCATCGCCCGGCGCTATCCGGTGCGGTACGTGGCCGGCCACGAGCACATCGCGCCCGGCCGCAAGCAGGACCCCGGCCCCGGCTTCGACTGGCCGCGGCTGCGGGCGGCGCTGGGCTGGCCGGCCGAGGCATTTCCCCCGGGGACGCGCTGAATTTTTTCTATCGGACGGCCGCCGCGGGAAGGGTCCCCTCCCGGCCGCACCCTGGCGCTGCAGCATCGCCCGCCATGCAGCAACCATGCGGCCTGCCGGCCTGAATCGCCTCCGAGGCCGCATCGCTGCTGGGTCGGAGCAAGCAGTGCCAACCCAGATGCGGCACAAGGCGCCGCTCCCGCGGGACAAGATTCGCAACGTTGCCGTTGACGTTCGTGAAAAACACTACATCTAGTGCCTTGAACCCCCATTCCCCCCTAGATATAGTGTGCCTCGCCTGACCAGCCCCGCCGTTCGCGACAGCGCCCGGCACGGTCCATGACAACCAACGCAGGAACCCGAGGAACACACCCAATGCAAGCTGCCCAGACCACCCCGACGACGCCCCGTGCCACGCCGCCCCAGGCCGCCTCGCCCGGGCGTGACGTGGCGGGCGCCGCCGGGCCTGCCCTCGCCCACTACCAGATCATCCGCCGCAACGGCGCCGTGGTGCCCTTCGCGCCCGACAAGATCGCGGTGGCGATGATGAAGGCCTTCCTGGCCGTGCACGGCACCCAGGGCGCGGCCTCGGCCAGCGTGCGCGAGACGGTCGAGGGCCTGACGCAGGCCGTGATCAAGGCACTGGTGCGCTCGCGCCCGGGCGGCGGCACCTTCCACATCGAGGACGTGCAGGACAGCGTCGAGCTGGGCCTGATGCGCGGTGGCCACCACGAGGTGGCGCGCGCCTACGTGCTGTACCGCGAGCGCCGCGCGCAGGAGCGCCTGAAGCAGGGCGAGCAGGCTGCGCCGGCGGCGCTGCCGCAGATCCACGTGCTGGACGGCGGCGAGCGCGTGCCGCTGGACGTGAACGCGCTGCACGCGCTGCTGCAGTCGGCCTGCGCCGGGCTGGGCGAGGGCGTCAAGGCCGAGCCCATCGTGGCCGAGACCATGCGCAACCTGTACGACGGCGTGCCGCTGGACGAGGTCTACAAGGCCTCGATCCTGGCCGCCCGCACCCTGATCGAGAAGGACCCGGACTACACCTACGCCACCGCGCGCCTGCTGCTGCACACCATCCTGAAGGAAGTGCTGGGCCGCGAGACCACGCAGGCCGAGATGGGCACCGCCTATGCCGACTACTTCCCGCAGTTCATCAAGCGGGGCGTGGAGGCCGAGCTGCTGGACGAGAAGCTGCTGCAGTACGACCTGGCCCGCATGGGCGCGGCGCTGAAGGCCGAGCGCGACCTGAAGTTCGACTACCTGGGCCTGCAGACCCTGTACGACCGCTACTTCCTGCACGTGCGCAAGACCCGCATCGAGCTGCCGCAGGCCTTCTTCATGCGCGTGGCGATGGGCCTGGCCCTGAACGAGATCGACCGCGAGGCGCGCGCCATCGAGTTCTACGAGGTGCTGTCGAGCTTCGACTTCATGTCCTCGACGCCCACGCTCTTCAACAGCGGCACGCTGCGCTCGCAGCTCTCGTCCTGCTACCTGACCACGGTGCCGGACGACCTGGACGGCATCTACGAGTCGATCAAGGAGAACGCGCTCCTCTCGAAGTTCGCCGGCGGCCTGGGCAACGACTGGACCCGCGTGCGCGCCCTGGGCAGCCACATCAAGGGCACCAACGGCGAGTCGCAGGGCGTCGTGCCCTTCCTCAAGGTGGTCAACGACACCGCCGTGGCCGTCAACCAGGGCGGCAAGCGCAAGGGCGCCGTCTGCACGTATCTTGAGACCTGGCACCTGGACATCGAGGAGTTCCTGGAGCTGCGCAAGAACACCGGCGACGACCGCCGCCGCACGCATGACATGAACACGGCCAACTGGATCCCCGACCTGTTCATGCGCCGCGTGATGGAAAAGGGCAGCTGGACGCTGTTCTCGCCCTCCTCCTGTCCCGACCTGCACGACCTGTTCGGCGCCGACTTCGAGCGCGCCTACGTCGCCTACGAGGAAAAGGCCGCCCGCGGCGAGATCAAGCCCAGCAAGACAGTGCCGGCCACCGACCTGTGGCGCAAGATGCTCTCGATGCTGTTCGAGACCGGCCATCCCTGGATCACCTTCAAGGACGCCTGCAACGTGCGCTCGCCGCAGCAGCACGTGGGCGTGGTGCACAGCTCCAACCTGTGCACCGAGATCACGCTGAACACCAGCGACACCGAGACGGCCGTGTGCAATCTGGGCTCGGTCAACCTGCTGCAGCACCTGAAGGACGGCGGCGTCGACCACGAGAAGCTGAAGAAGACGATCTCGACGGCGATGCGCATGCTCGACAACGTCATCGACATCAACTACTACGCCGTGAAGAAGGCGCGCGACTCCAACCTGCGCCACCGCCCGGTCGGCCTGGGCGTGATGGGCTTCCAGGACGCGCTGTACGAGCTGCGCATCCCCTACGCCAGCCAGGAGGCGGTCGATTTCGCCGACCGCTCGATGGAAGCCGTCTGCTACCACGCCTACTGGGCCTCCACCGAGCTGGCGGCCGAGCGCGGCAAGTACTCCAGCTTCAAGGGTTCGCTGTGGGACAAGGGCGTCCTGCCGATGGACTCGCTGGGCCTGCTGGAGCAGGCGCGCGGCGGCTACGTCGAGATCGACCGCTCCAGCACGCTGGACTGGGACGCCCTGCGCGCCAAGATCGCCCGCGACGGCATGCGCAACTCCAACTGCGTGGCCATCGCGCCGACGGCGACCATCTCCAACATCATCGGGGTGGACGCCTCCATCGAGCCCTGCTTCGGCAACCTGTCGGTCAAGTCCAACCTGTCGGGCGAGTTCACCGTGATCAACCACTACCTGGTGCGCGACCTCAAGCGCCTGGGCCTGTGGGACGACGTGATGGTGATGGACCTCAAGCACTTCGACGGGTCGCTGCGCCCCATCGACCGCGTGCCGCAGGACATCAAGCAGCTCTACGCCACCGCCTTCGAGATCGAGCCGCAATGGCTGGTCGAGGCCGCGGCGCGGCGCCAGAAGTGGATCGACCAGGCGCAGAGCCTGAACATCTACATGTCCGGCGCTTCGGGCAAGAAGCTGCACGACACCTACACGCTGGCCTGGACGCGCGGCCTGAAGACCACCTACTACCTGCGCACCATCAGCGCCACGCACGCCGAGAAGTCCACCGTGCAGTCGGGCCGGCTGAACGCCGTGTCCTCCGATGCGGGCGGCGGCCTCGCGGCAGCGGCTCAGCCGAGTGCGCTCGAGCGCGCCGCCGCCGCGGCGCAGGCACAGATGGCGCAGGCGCAGGCCGCCGACAACACGCCGGCCACCGACATCAAGTTCTGCGCGATCGACGACCCGGGCTGCGAGGCCTGCCAGTGAGTCGATGAATGAACAACGGTCCGCATGCGGACCGTTTTCTTCTCCACCTTCTCGGCATCGGCCGACACGCACGATGCCTTCGCACAACAGAATTCGAGCACGATGCATGCGGACAACTTTTCAACGCGCATCGGTTGCTCTGATAATTGAGCATTGGATTTTTCTATGTTGACCTGGGACGACGAAGTCAAGCCCTCCACGCCGAGGAGCCAGCCGCACACAGCATCGACCGCCACCGCTGGCGCATCGATGGCGGCCCCGCCGACTTCTTCCGCCGCGCAGCCGGCCCTCGCCACGCACAGCTTCGCGCCCGCCGCGCCGGCGCCTGCCGCCTCGGCACCTTCGCATTCCACCCGCCGCGTCAACGCCGCCGACAAGCGCATCATCAACGGCCAGACCGACGTCAACCAGCTGGTGCCGTTCAAGTACAAGTGGGCCTGGGAGAAGTACCTGGCCACCTGCGCCAACCACTGGATGCCGCAGGAAGTGAACATGAACCGCGACATCGCCCTCTGGAAGGACCCGAACGGGCTGACCGAGGACGAGCGCCGCATCGTCAAGCGCAACCTCGGCTTCTTCGTCACCGCCGACTCGCTGGCCGCCAACAACATCGTGCTGGGCACCTACCGCCACATCACGGCGCCGGAGTGCCGCCAGTTCCTGCTGCGCCAGGCCTTCGAGGAAGCGATCCACACCCACGCCTACCAGTACATCGTCGAGTCGCTGGGCCTGGACGAGGCCGAGATCTTCAACGCCTACAACGAGGTGCAGTCGATCCGCGACAAGGACGAGTTCCTGATCCCGTTCATCGACGCGATCATGGACCCCGACTTCCACACCGGCACACCCGAGAACGACCAGACGCTGCTCAAGAGCCTGATCGTCTTCGCCTGCCTGATGGAAGGCCTGTTCTTCTACGTCGGCTTCACCCAGATCCTGGCGCTGGGCCGGCAGAACAAGATGACCGGCGCTGCCGAGCAGTACCAGTACATCCTGCGCGACGAGTCGATGCACTGCAACTTCGGCATCGACCTGATCAACCAGCTCAAGCTCGAGAACCCGCACCTGTGGACGCCCGAGTTCAAGGCCGAGATCAAGGGCCTGTTCCAGAAGGCGGTCGAGCTCGAGTACCGCTACGCCGAAGACACCATGCCGCGCGGTGTTCTCGGCATGAATGCCTCCATGTTCAAGGGCTACCTGCGCTACATCGCCAACCGGCGGGCCACGCAGATCGGCCTCGAAGCGCTCTTCCCGAACGAGGAAAACCCGTTCCCCTGGATGAGCGAGATGATCGACCTGAAGAAAGAGCGCAATTTCTTCGAGACCCGCGTGATCGAATACCAGTCGGGTGGCGCTCTGTCCTGGGATTGAATTTCCAAGAACTAGAAAGAATGGATTCAAGAATCACCCCGTCCGCTCCATGCACCGCAGAGTGCAGCGGCCGGGGTTCCCGTGTTCATGGCGCTGGAGTCTGCTCCAACGCCATGAATCGCTTCATGCTCGCAGACGATGCATGGAGTGCTTCCAGAGGTTGATGTTTTCAACTTGATCAAGGAGAAAGAAATGGCAACTGCAAAGAAAGCACCGGCGAAGAAAGCGGCCGCGAAGAAGGCACCGGCCAAGAAGGTCGCAGCCAAGAAGGCACCGGCGAAGAAGGTCGCAGCCAAGAAGGTCGTCGCCAAGAAGGCGCCGGCGAAGAAGGTTGCAGCCAAGAAGGTCGCGGCCAAGAAGGCGCCTGCGAAGAAGGTCGCAGCCAAGAAGGCGCCGGCCAAGAAGGTCGCGGCGAAGAAGGCTCCCGCCAAGAAGGCGGCGGCGAAGAAGGCGCCGGCGAAGAAGGTCGCTGCCAAGAAGGCGCCGGCCAAGAAGGCTGCTGCCAAGAAGGCCGTCGCCAAGAAGGCGCCTGCGAAGAAGGCTGCAGCGAAGAAGGCCCCCGCCAAGAAGGCGGCGGCGAAGAAGGCTGCGAAAAAGCCCGCTGCCAAGAAGCCTGCCGCCAAGAAGGCCGCCAAGCCTGCTCCCGCGAAAGCCGCCGCCCCTGCGCCCGCCCCCGCGGCGCAGACGACGCTGAACCCGCAGGCCGCCTGGCCCTTCCCGACGGCCAGCAAGCCCTAAGCGGCTCGCCTTCCGTCCAAGGCCCGGTATCGAAAGGTGCCGGGCCTTTTTGCTTTTTTTCTGCTCAGAGGCCCAGGGCCTGCCGGTCCACCGTGTAGTTCTGCGGCCCGCGCACCGCGATCTTCAGCGCGCCCAGGCGGTTGCCGAGTTCCGCGCAGCGCCGCAGGTCCCAGCCCTGCTCCAGCCCGTACAGCAGGGCGCCGCGCCAGGCGTCGCCGCAGCCCGTGGGGTCCACCACGGCCTCGGGCTGCACGGCCGGCACGTGGGTGGCGCGGCCGTCCTCCCACAGCTCGCACCCCTCGGCGCCGAGGGTGACGACCAGGCCCTTCACGCGGCGCGACATCTCTTCGCTGCTCCAGCCGGTGCGCTCGCTGAGCATCTTGCCCTCGTAGTCGTTGACCACCACCCAGTCGGCCTGGTCGACGAAGCGCGCCAGTTCCTCGCCGCCGAACATCGGCAGGCCCTGGCCGGGGTCGAACACGAAGGGGATGCCGGCGGCCTTGAACTGCTCGGCGTGCTGCAGCATCGCATCGCGGCCGTCCGGCGCGATGATGCCCAGGCGGATGTCGGCGCGCGGCTCGACGCACGTGAGGTGCGCCTGCTGCATCGCGCCGGGATGGAAGGCGGTGATCTGGTTGTTGTCCCGGTCGGTCATGATCATCGCCTGCGCCGTGTAGGTGTCCTCGATCTCGCGGACGAACTCGGTGCCGATGCCCAGCTCGCGCAGGCGCTGCACATAGTCGGCGCCGTCGCTGCCCACCGCCGCCATCGGCAGCGCCTGGCCGCCCAGCGCATTCAGCGCGTAGGCGATGTTGCCCGCGCAGCCGCCGAAGTCGCGGCGCAGCGAGGGCACGAGGAAGGACACGTTCAGGATGTGCAGTTGATCGGGAAGGATCTGCTCGGCAAAGCGCCCCTCGAAGCCCATGATGGTGTCGAAAGCCAGGGAACCGCAAATCACTGCTGCCATGAGAGATCCAGACGAGAAGGTGAAAAGAAAGAAGAGCGCTCAGGGATAGAAAAGCACCAGCCGGTAGCCGATCACGGCGGGCAGCGCGGCGCCTGCCGGCGGCTGCAGCGTCATCGGCAGCGACACCGCCTGCTCCGCGTGGGGGCCCAGCGTGGCCGATGCGCCCATGTCCTGCGGATGCAGCACCCGCCGCACCACGGGGCGCTCGCTGCTGTCCAGCAGGGTGAGTTCGACGGACGGCATGCGCAATGGCTGCGCCGACGCGCTGCGCAGGGTGAAGTCCAGCCGGTAGCCGGGTGCGTTGCGCCGCGGCGTGAAGCCCGAGCCCTCGATGTGCACGGCATCGATGCGGCGCAGCGGGCCGATTTCGCAGCCGCTCAGCGCGCACACGGCGGCGAGCAGCGGCTGCCAGCCCGGCTGCCCGGCCGCCAGGGTTTCGCGCTCGTGGCGCAGCACCTGGAACACCAGCGCCAGGGCGGCCAGCACCACGGCCGTCCCCCACAGTGCCGCCTTCCCCCTGGCCGGCTTCGCCGGCGTGTCGGCAGCCGGCAGCGGCGCATCGAAGAAGGACGGCGCGGGCGCCACGGAGGGCGCTGCCACAGGCACGGCGACGTCGCTCGACGCCTCGCGCAAGGTCGCCACCGCGACCGCATCGGGCAGCCCCGGATCGGCCCGCTCGTCCACGGGCGCAGCAGCAGCAGGCGCCTGTGCCGGCGCGATGGGTGCGCCTCCCTCCTCTCCTGCCTGCGCACGCTCTCGACGCCGGGCTTCGCGCAGGGCCTGGATGCGGGCGCGCCGCAAGGCCTTCTGCAGTTGCGCATCGACGGCCTCGTCCACCGGCGAAGGCGCTTCGGACCTGCCGGGCGCGGGGGCCTGCACGGGCAGCGCCGGCAGCTCGGGCCAGGGCTCGTCGGCCACGATGACGGGCAGGTCGGGGCGGCTGAACCAGCTCGTCGCCTTGTCGGGCCCGACGTCATCATCCATCGACGATGGGACTTCGGTGGTCAGGGGAGGAGCGATGCCAGCCGGCGCCGCGGCCGGCGCGGAGGTGGAGAAGTCGAGCAGCCGCGCATCCGGCCAGGGCGATGGCATCGGCTGAGGCGCCGCGGGCGGCTCCGATGCTGTTGCGTCGCCGGGTGCGGGATCAGCCTGCTGCGAGGCCGGCGACGGCGAGAGGTCTTCCGCCGGCGCGCCCTCGGCACCGTCGGCGTCGTCCATGAGCCCAGGCATCGCGTCGAAGACCTCGCTGCAGCGCCCGCACCGCACCCACCCGTCGGAGATGCGCAACTGGTCGCGCACCACCTTGAAGGCGGTGCCGCAGGCCGGGCATCGGGTGACGAGGCTCACGTGGCGGGGCCTCGCGCGCTCATCCGCACCGCGCCGCGGCAAGGTCTTCGCTTCGTGTGATCCGGCCCCGGCACTGCACTCATGGGGCAGGGATTGTAAGGAGCCGTTCCGCTGTGCAGGCGTGCCTTCAGCCGCGGCCCGTCATGAGGATCCAGCCGTCCTCCGCGTCCGCCACTTCCAGCGCGAGGTGGGGTGCGTACGCGGCCTTGAGTTCGTCGGCCTGGCGCTCCAGGATGCCGGCCAGCACCAGCGAGCCGCCCTCGGCGACGTGCGCGCACAGCAGCGGCGCCAGCACCTTCAGCGGCGTGGCGAGGATGTTGGCAAGCACCGTGTCGTAGCGGCCCTGCGCCGCGTCGGGCAGCGCGGCCCGCAGCCGCACGCCGTTGGCCTCGGCATTCAGCCGCGTGGACTCGACAGCCGCCGGGTCGATGTCGACCGCGTCGATCTCCTGCGCGCCGAACTTCGCCGCGCCGATGGCCAGGATGCCCGAGCCGCAGCCGTAGTCGAGCACGCGCCGGCCGGCGCCGCCCTCGCCCTGCCGGGCGATCCAGCGCAGGCACATGCGCGTGGTGGGATGCGTGCCGGTGCCGAAAGCCAGCCCCGGGTCGAGCCGGATGATGCGCTCGGCCTGCGCCGGCGGCTCATGCCAGGTGGGCACGATCCAGAAGCTGGGCGTGATCTCCACCGGCGCGAACTGGGATTGCGTCAGGCGCACCCAGTCCTGGTCCTGCAGTTCCGCCACGCCGATCACCTGGCAGTCCGCGAAGAAGTCCTGCGCCGCCAGCACCGCGGCCGCATGCCGGGCCGGCGCCTCGGCATCGAAGAGCGCCACCACGCGCGAGCGCTGCCAGCCCTCGCGCGGCGGCGGCATGCCGGGCTCGCCGAACAGCGCCTGCTCGGCCTCGGTCTGCGCATCCGCGTCCTCCACGGACACGCTCAGCGCATCGAGTTCGTCCAGCGCCTCGCCGACGATCTCGACCCGCTCCTCGGGCACCAGCA
>NZ_JBIQNC010000099.1:0-2457 GCF_044462705.1 Xenophilus sp. | reverse complement strand
TTGTGGGATGCCATCCACTCTTCCAGGTAGTGGATGTTGGTGCCGCCGGCCATGAACTTCGAGTCGACCATCAGCTCGCGGTGCAGCGGGACGTTGGTGAGGATGCCCTCGATCACCGTCTCGTTCAGCGCGGTGCGCATGCGGGCCATGGCCTGCTCGCGCGTGTCGCCGTAGACGATGATCTTGCCGATCATCGAGTCGTAGTTGGGCGGCACGAAGTAGTTGGTGTAGACATGGGAGTCCACGCGCACGCCCGGCCCGCCCGGCGGGTGCCACATGGTGATGCGGCCCGGCGACGGCGTGAACTTGTACGGGTCTTCCGCGTTGATGCGGCACTCGATGGCGTGGCCGTGCACCTGGATCTGGCGCTGGGTGAAAGGCAGCTTCTCGCCGGCGGCGACCATGATCTGCGTCTTCACGATGTCGATGCCGGTCACCAGTTCCGTCACCGGATGCTCCACCTGCACGCGGGTGTTCATCTCGATGAAATAGAACTCGCCGTTCTCGTACAGGAACTCGAAGGTGCCGGCGCCGCGGTAGCCGATCTTCTTGCAGGCGGCGGCGCAGCGCTCGCCGATGCGCTCGATCAGCTTGCGCGGGATGCCGGGTGCGGGCGACTCCTCGATCACCTTCTGGTGGCGCCGCTGCATGGAGCAGTCGCGCTCGCCCAGGTACACGGCGTTCTTGTGCTTGTCGGCCAGCACCTGGATCTCGATGTGGCGCGGGTTCTGGAGGAACTTCTCCATGTACACGGCCGGATTGTTGAAGGCCGCGGCCGCCTCGGCCTTGGTCATCTGGATGGCGTTGATCAGCGCCGCCTCGGTGTGCACCACGCGCATGCCGCGCCCGCCGCCGCCGCCGGCCGCCTTGATGATGACCGGGTAGCCGATCGCCTTGGCGATGCGCTTGTTGGCCGCCGCGTCGTCCGACAGTTCGCCGTCGGAGCCCGGCACGCAGGGCACGCCCGCCTTGATCATGGCCTGCTTGGCCGAGACCTTGTCGCCCATAATGCGGATCGACTCGGGCGTCGGGCCGATGAACTGGAAGCCGCTCTGCTCCACGCGCTCGGCGAAGTCCGCGTTCTCGGAGAGGAAGCCGTAGCCGGGATGGATGGCCTCTGCGTCCGTCACCTCGGCCGCCGAGATGATGGCCGGCATGTTGAGGTAGCTCTGCGACGAGGGCGCCGGGCCGATGCACACCGCCTCGTCCGCCAGCTTGACGTACTTGGCCTCGCGGTCGGCCTCGGAATAGACCATCACCGCCTTGATGCCCAGTTCGCTGCAGGCGCGCTGGATGCGCAGGGCGATCTCGCCCCGATTGGCCACCAGGATCTTCTTGAACATCAGAGGCTCACTCGATGACGAACAGCGGCTGCCCGTATTCGACGGCCTGCCCGTTCTCGCCGAGGATCTGGGTCACGGTGCCGGACTTGTCGGCCTCGATCTCGTTGAGGATCTTCATCGCCTCGATGATGCAGAGGGTGTCGCCCTCCTTCACCTGGCTGCCGACCTCGACGAAGGCCGGGGCGCCGGGGCTGGCGGCACGGTAGAAGGTGCCGACCATGGGCGACTTCACGGTGTGGCCGGCTGGTGCGGCGGGTGCCGAAGCCGCCGGCGCTGCCGCGGCCGGCGCGGGTGCGGCAGCAGCGGGCGCCAGCGCGGCGGGCGCCGCGGCAACCGTCTGCACATACTGGACGGGAGCGGGCTCGCCTCCCTTGACGATGCGGACCTTGCCTTCGGCTTCGGTGATCTCGAGTTCGGAAATATTGGATTCAGACACCAGGTCGATCAGTGTCTTGAGTTTGCGCAGATCCATGGGGCTCCCGCGCCGGCATCACCGGCCAAAAGGAATCAACTCACCTGAAAATCGGCTTACTGCGGCGTTTGAACGCCATCTACCGACCAAACCGCCGGATTCTAGCCGTGAACTGCACGGCGCCACGCCTCCAGGTCGGCGGGCTCGAGCTGGCCGATTTTACGCTTCGCGACCTGGCCGTCCTTGCCGATCAGCAGGCTGAACGGCAGTCCGCCGCCCGGATTGCCCATGGATTTGACCAGTTCCGTGCCCTGCAGGCCGGCCAGGCCCACCGGGAAGGCCAGCGGCAGCCGGGCCAGGAACTTGCGCACGGCGCTGGGCTGGTCGATGGCCAATCCGATCACTTGCCAGCCGTTGGCCGCCTGATCGCGAAAGAAGCGATCGAGCATGGGCAACTCTTCCACGCAGGGGGGGCACCAGGTGGCCCAGAAGTTGACCAGCAGCGGCTGCCCGCGCAGCGCATCCATGCGCAGTTCGCCGCCCTCGGGGCGATCGAAGCGCAGCGCCCAGAAGGACGCATCCAGCGTCCCGCCGCCGGCGCCCCCCTCGGCCCGGCGGCGCCACCACATGCCGGCGCCCGCCGCGGCGGCCGCCACGGCCACTCCGGCACGGAGCCAGGATCGGCGGGATGCGCTCGCGGGC
>NZ_JBIQNC010000098.1:0-18341 GCF_044462705.1 Xenophilus sp. | reverse complement strand
GAGCGTCTTCCACCTCGGCGATGGACTGGTCGGAGGTGTCCGCACTCTCGGTCGAGACGTCGTCGAACTCGAACTCTGCGCCGACGATGCTGTCGATGGCCTCGGCCGCGCTGGCTGCAGCGGCTTCGACCATGCGCGAGAGCTTGTCGTACTCCGCGATGACCCAGTCCACGCCCATCTGCGACGCGAACTTGATCTTTTCGACCGCCTGCTGGTCGGAGGGGTCGGCCGTGGCGACGATCAACCGGTTGTTGCGCTTGCCCAGCACGACGACGCGGTAGGACTGGCACAGCTTGGCGTCCAGCAGGTCCTTGGGCAGGCGCTGCGGGTCGATGGCGTCCAGGTCCAGCAGCGGGGCACCGAAGGCGTTGGACAGCGTATGCGCCAGGTCGGCGGCAGACACGGCGCCCGTGCCCGTGAGCTCAGCGATGAAGCTGGTGCGGCCGGTGCGCGATTTCTGGTATATCTCCTCGGCTGCCTTGGCCTGGAGCTTGCCGGCCGAGATCAGCGCACGTGCCAGCCCGGGCAGGGCGACGGAAGCGCTTTCCTTGGCGATGGGATCGGCGGCAGCCATTCAGCAGATGTAAGAAATCGTGAAAATTGAATCACGATCATCGCTGATCGACCCGGCCCTGTAAATTGTCAGCCCGCAACAGTTGTGCGAAGCATTTGGCATTACATGGCCTCGATTGGTCGGGGTGAGAGGATTCGAACCTCCGGCCTCTACGTCCCGAACGTAGCGCTCTACCAGGCTAAGCTACACCCCGATGGTTGCCAGATGTGACGGACTCGTGCTTTCGTTGGGTAACTTAGGCGCGACGCTCGAGCAACTGAGCCGCTAATTGTAGCAAAGCTTTTGTGTGCGAATTCGCGGGCAGCCCCGAAATCGCATCGACCGCGCGCTGTGCTTCTGCAGCAGCGGACCGGCGTGTGGCTTCCAGCGCGCCTGTTTCGCGCACGATGGCCACCAGTTGCGGCAACTTGTCCACGTCGCCCGTCTCGATGGCGCTGCGCACCAGCGCGCTTTGCTCGGGACGGCCACGCTGCATCGCGAAGATGAGCGGCAGGGTGGTCTTGCCCTCGCGCAGGTCGTCGCCCAGGTTCTTGCCCGTTTCCGTGGCGTCGCCGGCGTAGTCCAGGACGTCGTCCACGACCTGGAAGGCCGTGCCCAGCGCCTGGCCGTAGAGCGCGCAGGCATCCTCGACCTCGCGCGGCACGCCGGCCAGCACGGCGGCCAGCCGGGTGCTCGCCTCGAACAGCTTGGCGGTCTTGGAGCGGATCACGTGCAGGTAGGCCTGCTCGTCCAGGGAGGCGTCGCCCATGTTCATGAGCTGCAGCACCTCGCCCTCGGCGATCACGTTGGTGGCGTCGGCCAGGATCTCCATCACCCGCATGTCGCGGGCATCCAGCATCATCTGGAAGGCGCGCGAGTACAGGAAGTCGCCCACCAGCACGCTGGCGGCATTGCCGAAGGACTCGTTGGCGGTCGGCCGGCCGCGGCGCAGGGTGGATTCGTCCACCACGTCGTCGTGCAGCAGGGTGGCGGTGTGGATGAACTCCACCACCGCGGCCAGATTGAATCGCTGTGCCCCGCGGTAGCCCAGTGCGCCGCTCATGAGCAGCAGGAGGGCCGGGCGCAGGCGCTTGCCTCCGGCGGCGATGATGTAGCGCGACACCTGGCTGACCAGCGGCACGGCGGTCTGCAGGCGCGCTGCGATGACCTTGTCCACTTCCGCCATGTCGTCGGCGATCAGGTCCAGGACGGAGCGGTCTGCAGGCGGGGCGGGAGAGTCGGACAAAGGTATGCGCCGGTGCCGGCGGTAGGGGGTAGGGACGGGCGAAGGGAAATTATAGGGAGGCATGCCGGCCCGCCGCGGTGTGCCTGGTCGTTCGGGGCTGGCCGTGCTATCATGGAGGGCTTCGCGGAATGAGCCGCGGAGCGTTTTCATTTCCCCGAGAGGATTTCCCATGTACGCGGTCATAAAAACCGGCGGCAAGCAGTATCGCGTTGCCGCTGGCGAAAAGATCAAGGTAGAACAGATTGCTGCGGACGTTGGCCAGGAAATCGTGATCGATCAGGTGCTGGCCGTCGGCGACGGCAGCGGCATCCGGGTCGGTACGCCCCTGGTGTCCGGCGCCACCGTGACGGCCACCGTGCTGTCGCACGGCAAGCATGACAAGGTGCGCATCTTCAAGCTGCGCCGTCGCAAGCACTATCAGAAGCACCAGGGCCATCGCCAGCAGTTCACCGAACTGCAGATCGGCGCCATCGCTGGCTGATTCCCAGAGGAGCAAGACACCATGGCACAGAAAAAAGGTGGCGGTTCCACCCGCAACGGGCGCGACTCGAAGCCCAAGATGCTCGGCGTGAAGGCCTACGGCGGCCAGGTCGTGAGCGCCGGTTCGATCATCGTGCGCCAGCGCGGTACCCGCCTGCATGCCGGCACGAACGTCGGCGTCGGCAAAGACCACACGCTGTTCGCGCTGGTCGACGGCCGTATCTCGTTCTCGACCAAGGGTGCGCTGAACAAGCACACCGTGAGCGTGACCCCGGTCTGACGCATCACGGAAGGACTTTCACGGCCCTTTCGAAAGCCCCGCTCGCCGGGGCTTTCCCGTTTCTGGGGTCTGATTCTTAAACTGGACCGATCATGAAGTTCGTCGACGAAGCCTTCATCGACGTCGCCGCCGGCGACGGGGGCAATGGCTGCGTGTCGTTCCGGCATGAGAAGTTCAAGGAGTTCGGCGGGCCCGACGGCGGCGACGGCGGCCGGGGCGGGCACGTGCTCGCGGTGGCCGACCCGAACCTCAACACGCTCGTCGACTTTCGCTATGCGCGCCGCCACGAGGCCAGGCGCGGGCAGCACGGCATGGGTTCCGACATGTTCGGCGCGGCGGGCGACGACGTCACGCTGCGCATGCCGGTGGGCACCATCGTCACCGACGCCGAGACGGGCGAGGTGCTGCACGAGTTGCTGACGCCCGGCGAGACCGTGACGCTGGCCAAGGGCGGCGACGGCGGTTTCGGCAACCTGCGCTTCAAGTCCTCCATCAACCGGGCGCCGCGGCAGAAGACGCCCGGCTGGCCCGGCGAGCGCAGGAGCCTGAAGCTGGAACTGAAGGTGCTGGCCGACGTCGGCCTGCTGGGCATGCCCAACGCCGGCAAGTCCACGCTGATCAGCGCCGTCTCCAATGCGCGGCCGCGCATTGCCGACTACCCCTTCACCACCCTGCACCCGAACCTCGGGGTGGTGCGCATCGGGCCGGAGCAGAGCTTCGTGGTGGCAGACCTGCCCGGGCTGATCGAGGGCGCCTCCGAGGGGGCCGGCCTGGGCCACCTCTTCCTGCGCCACCTGCAGCGCACCCGGCTGCTGCTGCACGTGGTGGATCTGGCGCCCTTCGACGAGGGCGTCGACCCGGTGGCACAGGCGAAGGCGATCGTCGCGGAGCTGAAGAAGTACGACGAGGCGCTGTACCGCAAGCCGCGCTGGCTGGTGCTCAACAAGCTGGACATGATCCCCGAAGAGGAGCGTGCGGCGAAGGTCAAGGACTTCGTCAGGCGGCTGCGCTTCAAGGGGCCGGTGTTCGAGATCTCGGCCTTGACGCGCGAGGGTTGCGAGCCGCTGATGCAGGCGGCCTACCAGCAGGTGCGCTCGCAGCAGCAGGCCGAGCAGCCGCCTGCGCCGGCCGATCTCGACCCGCGCTTCAGCCGCCCGGCCGATTGATTCCGCTTTCCGAGAAGATGACTTCCGACACTTCCTCCTCCGCCGTGCTGCGTGATGCCCGCCGCATCGTGGTCAAGGTGGGCTCCAGCCTGGTGACCAACGAGGGCCGCGGCCTGGACGAGCGCGCCATCGGGGAGTGGTGCCGCCAGCTGGCGGGGCTGGTCAAGGCGGGGCGCGAGGTGGTCATGGTGTCCAGCGGTGCCGTCGCCGAGGGCATGAAGCGCCTGGGTTGGACCGCCCGGCCCAAGGAGATCAACGAACTGCAGGCCGCCGCCGCCGTCGGGCAGATGGGCCTGGCGCAGATGTACGAGACCAAGCTGCGCGAGAACGGCCTGGGCAGCGCGCAGGTGCTGCTCACGCACGGCGACCTGGCCGACCGCGAGCGCTACCTCAACGCGCGCTCCACGCTGCTCACGCTGCTCGACCTGAACGTCGTGCCGGTCATCAACGAGAACGACACGGTGGTCAACGACGAGATCAAGTTCGGCGACAACGACACCCTCGGCGCACTGGTGGCCAACCTGGTGGAGGCCGATGCGCTGGTCATCCTCACCGACCAGAAGGGCCTGTTCACCGCCGACCCGCGCAGCCACCCCGACGCGCGCTTCGTGCATGTCGGCCAGGCCGGCGACCCTGCACTGGAGGCGATGGCCGGCGGCGCCGGCTCCAGCATCGGCCGCGGCGGCATGCTGACCAAGATCCTGGCGGCGAAGCGGGCGGCGGGCTCGGGTGCATCCACCGTGATCGCCTGGGGCCGCGAGCCCGACGCGCTGCTGCGCCTGGCGCGCGGCGAGGCGATCGGCACCCTGCTGGTCGCGCAGACCGCCAAGCACCAGGCGCGCAAGCGCTGGATGGCCGACCACCTGCAGTTGCGCGGCGCGGTCACGGTCGACGCCGGCGCGGCGGCCAAGGTGCGCTCCGAGGGCAAGAGCCTCCTGCCGATCGGGATGGTGGGCGTCGAAGGCGACTTCTCGCGCGGCGACGTCATCGCGGTGCGCGACCCGCAGGGGGTGGAGCTGGCGCGTGGGCTGGCCAACTATTCGAGTGCCGAGGCGCGCCTGCTGTGCCGCAAGCCTTCCGGCGAGTTCGAGCGGCTGCTCGGCTACGCCGGCGAGCCGGAGATGGTGCACCGCGACAACCTCGTGCTGATGGTGCGCGGCGCCTGACTTTCCTGCGGTGGCGTCAGTAGCCTTGGGTTTCCGGCCGCCGAAGCTCGCGCAGCATGTCGTTCACCGAGCCACGGGGTGCATGGCCCTGGCACAGTGACTGCCGCGCCAGTTCGGCGGTGTAGATGGAATTGCGGTCGTCGATGCGCTTCCACTCGGACGCAGGAACCGTGCTCCAGCCGCTGCCGGTGTAGCGCGCGTAGGTCTTGTACTCCTCGCTGGAGCAGCGCACCCCCTCGTAGAAGGCGTTGACCGTGTCGCTGCCGTCGCGGTAGGCCACCACCACGTAGCGCACCACGCCGTCGGGCGCGATCGTGATGGTCTTGGGGTCGACCCCGAACTTCAGCGACATGTAGGGCGGCATCTCGAGCGCCATCAGCCGGCCGACCTCGAACTGCGGTGGCGGAGGGACCTCCGCCTCCTTCCATTCCGGCGCTTCGTAGTTGGACATGTGCGGGTTCTCGCCGCGCTCGATGCGCGCGCGCGCATCTTCCGCCCACGCGCCGCCGGCCGGCACCAACGCGGCCAGCGCCACGGCGGCGCTAGCGCGCAGGAGGAACGACCAGGGGAGGGGACGACGTTGCGGGCGCAGCCGCGGGTGACGGAGGAGCATGCTCGATGACGGAGGAGTTGGGATCGGGGTCGAAGGTCGCCCCCGGGGGAAGTTCATAGCCGGGTTCGGCGGCCGGCGGCGTGCGCGGCGCACGGTCGGCCGGGCGGCCGCGCATGCCGCCGCGCAGGAAGCGGTTGCGCGTGTCCTGCCGCGGCAGGAAGCGGGCCAGCTCGGTCAGCGCCATCTCGTAGACGCCGCGCTTGAACTCGACCACCACGTCCAGCGGCACCCAGTAGTCGTGCCAGCGCCAGGCGTCGAACTCGGGGTGGCTGGTCGCGCGCAGGTTCAGGTCCCAGTCGTGGCCGACGAACTGCAGCAGGTACCAGATCTGCTTCTGGCCCTTGTAGAAGCCGCGGGCGTCGCGGCGGATGTAGCGCTCGGGCACCGTGTAGCGCAGCCAGTCGCGGGTGCGCGCGACGATGCGCACGTGCTCGGGCAGCAGCCCCACTTCCTCGTGGAGCTCCCGGAACATCGCCTGTTCGGGTGTCTCGCCCCGATCGATCCCGCCTTGCGGAAACTGCCAGGAATGGGTGCGGATGCGCTTGCCCCAAAAGACCTGGTTTTTCTGGTTGAGCAGGATGATGCCGACGTTCGGCCTGAAGCCGTCCCGGTCAAGCATAATCAAACCCCAATTCTTGAACTGGTTCGATTATGCATAGATGCATGCTGGCTGCACCAGTTCGGACCCTTCCGGAGCCTTCAGGGGGCCGCGCCAGCGGCCCTTGCTTTTTCCACTGCAGCATTTGCGACCGCGACCGATGAAAGCGTCCCGATTCCTCGTCTCCACCCTCAAGGAAGCACCGGCCGATGCCGAGGTGGCCAGCCACCGCCTCATGACCCGTGCCGGGATGATCAAGAAGCTGGGCGCCGGCATCTACTCCTACATGCCGATGGGCCTTCGGGTGATCCGGAAGGTCGAGGCCATCGTGCGCGAGGAGATGAACCGCGCCGGCGCAATCGAGCTGACCATGCCGGTGGTGCAGCCGGCCGAGCTGTGGCAGGAGACCGGCCGCTTCGAGAAGATGGGCCCCGAGCTGCTGCGCATCCGGGACCGGCACGAGCGCGACTTCGTCGTGCAGCCCACCAGCGAGGAGGTGGTGACCGACATCGCGCGCCAGGAGATCCGCAGCTACAAGCAACTGCCGCGGAACTTCTACCAGATCCAGACCAAGTTCCGGGACGAGCGGCGGCCGCGCTTCGGCCTGATGCGCGGGCGCGAATTCATCATGAAGGACGCCTACAGCTTCGACCGCGACGCCGAATCCGCCAAGGCCAGCTACCACGTCATGGCCCAGGCGTACCGGCGCGCCTTCGACCGCTTCGGCCTGCGCTACCGCGCGGTGGCGGCCGACAGCGGCGCCATCGGCGGCGATCTGTCCGAGGAGTTCCAGGTGATCGCCGCCACGGGCGAGGACGCGATCGTCTACTGCCCCGACAGCGACTACGCCGCCAACATGGAGAAGGCCGAGGCGCTGGCGCCCGCCGGCCCGCGTCCGGCCGCCTCGAAGCCGCTGACCAAGACGCCGACGCCCGGCAAGGCCACCTGCGCCGACGTGGCCGAGCTGCTGGGCGTGCCGCTGTCCACCACCGTCAAGTCGCTGGTGCTGGCGACCGATGAAGTGGACGAGGCCGGCCGGCCGAAGGGTGCGCAGGTCTGGCTGCTGCTGCTGCGCGGAGACCACGACATGAACGAGGTGAAGGTCGGCAAGCTGCCGGGCTTCGAGGGCGGCTGGCGCTTCGCCACGCTGGCCGAGATCGAGGAGCACTTCGGCTGCAAGCCCGGCTACCTCGGGCCGCTGAACCTGCGCAAGCCGGTGAAACTGGTGGCCGACCGCGAGGTGGCGGTGATGGCCGACTGGATCTGCGGCGCGAACGAGCCCGACTTCCACATCACCGGCGTGAACTGGGGCCGCGACCTGCCCGAGCCCGCGCTGGTGGCCGACCTGCGCAACGTGGTCGCGGGCGATCCGTCGCCGGACGGCAAGGGCGTGCTGGCCATCGAGCGCGGCATCGAGGTGGGCCACGTGTTCTACCTCGGCACCAAGTACAGCAAGGCGATGAACGCCACCTTCCTCGAAGAGGACGGCAAGCCGCGCTTCATGGAGATGGGCTGCTACGGCATCGGCATCACGCGCCTGCCGGCCGCGGCCATCGAGCAGAACCACGACGAGCGCGGGATCATCTGGCCCGACGCGATCGCGCCCTTCACGGTGGTCGTGTGCCCCATCGGCATGGACCGCAGCGAGGCGGTGAAGCAGGAGGCCGAGCGGATCTACGCCGAATTGCTGGCCGCGGGCGTGGACGTGATCCTGGACGATCGCAACGAACGCCCGGGCGCCATGTTCGCCGACTGGGAGCTGATCGGCGTGCCCCATCGCATCACCATCGGCGACAAGGGCCTGAAGGACGGTGTGGTGGAGTACCAGCATCGCCGCGACGCGTCTGCCACCAAGGTGCCCGCAGCCGAGGCCGTCGCCTTCGTGAAGGACCGGCTGGCGGTATGAGCGCTCAGCGCGCGCAAGATGCGTCGCGCCGCCGTTGGCTGCTGCGCACGGCCGCGCTGCCGGCGGCGCTGGCGCTGCCGGACTGGGCGCTCGCCGGCGCCCAGATCGAGGAGCCGTTGGCCGATTCCGTGCGCACGGCGCTGTCCTCGGCCATCCACAACAAGGCGCCGCCGGTGCCCGAGTTCGACGACACCGAGTCGCGCCTGGGCTACCTGCGCTGGCTCGGCGAGATGGGCGAGCGCATCCGGCGCAAGGTGCCCGACCGGCGCACGCGCTTCGAGCTGCTGCAGACCATCTGGTACGAATCGCGCCGCGCCGGGCTCGACGTCAGCCTGGTGCTGGGCCTGATCCAGGTCGAGAGCAACTTCCGCAAGTTCGCCGTCTCCAGCGCCGGCGCGCGCGGGCTGATGCAGGTGATGCCGTTCTGGACGCGCGTCATCGGCGACGGCAACCCGGCGGTGCTGTTCCACATGCAGACCAACCTGCGCTTCGGCTGCGTGATCCTGCGCCACTACATCGACCGCGAGCGCGGCGACCTGTTCATGGCGCTGGGCCGCTACAACGGCAGCCGCGGCCGTGCGCCGTACCCCAACGCGGTGTTCGCCAACCAGCGTACCTACCGCTTCGACCATCGCGCGCCGCCGGCCTGAACGCGCCGGGTTAACACGGGGAACGCGGCGGCTGCACGCCTCGTATCCTCATTGGCCTCAAGGGGGCTGGCGCCGTTTTTGCTTGGCCCCTTCGCATCCGTCTTTCCATCTTCCCGGAGAACTGATCCATGCGAATTGCAGGCCGTCGGCGTTTCTTGAATCCCGCGATGCTCGCGCTGGCCGCAGCCGCCACCGGCGCCGCCATGGGCACGGCGCAAGCCAGGGACCTGGTGGTGGCGCTGAAGACCGAGCCCACGTCGATGGACCCGCAGTACCACGCGCTGACGCCGAACATCCAGTTGTCGCAGACGCTGTTCGACCCGCTGGTGTGCGGCGACGCCGACCTGGTGCCCAAGCCCTGCGTGGCCGAGTCCTGGAAGGCCGACGGCAAGGTCTGGACCTTCAAGCTGCGGCCCAACGTGAAGTTCTCCGACGGCAGCCCGCTGACGGCCGACGACGTCGTGTTCACGCTCAACCGCGTGCCCAAGGTGCCCAACAGCCCGTCGTCCTTCAAGGTCTACCTGCAGAAGGTGGAGAAGGTGGAGGCGGTCGATCCGCTCACGGTGCGCATCACCACCTCCGAGCCCTATCCGCTGCTGGCGATCAACATGGTCGGCCTGCCCATCATGTCGGCCAAGGCCATGGCCGGCAGCGCGCCCGAGGGCAAGACCACCACCGAGCTGAACTCGGGCAACGGCCTGGTCGGCGCCGGCCCCTACAAGTTCGTGTCGTGGAAGCGCGGCGCCGAGATCGTGTTCGAGCGCAATCCGCACTACTGGGGCCCCAAGCCGGCCTGGGACAAGGTCATCTACCGGCCCATCAGCAACCCGGCCGCGCGCGTGGCCGCGCTGCTGGCCGGCGACGTGGACCTGATCGAGGACCCGCCGACCGACGACCTGGAGCGGCTCAAGAAGGACCCGAAGCTGCGTGTCGAGACCAAGGCCTCCAACCGCGTCATCTACGTCGCGCTCGACCAGCACGGTGCGCCGTCGCCCGGCATCACCGACACCGGCGGCAAGAACCCGCTCTTGGACAAGCGCGTGCGCGAGGCGCTGTCGCTGGCGATCGACCGCGAGGCGCTGGTGGCGCGCGTCATGGGCGGCGTGGCCACCCCGGCGGCGCAGCTGCTGCCCTATCCGATGTTCGGCGCCAGCGACAAGCTGACCAAGGCGGCCAAGGCCGATCCCGACAAGGCCAAGGCGCTGCTGAAGGAGGCCGGCTATCCCAACGGCTTCACGATGGTGCTGGGCACGCCCAACGGCCGCTACATCAACGACAGCAAGGTGGCGCAGACGATCGCGGCGATGTGGACGCGCGTCGGCGTGAAGACCAGCATCGACGCCAACGCGCCCGCCGTGTTCTTCAAGAACCGCGATTCCTACGCCTACAGCGCCTACATGGCCGGCTGGGGCACGGCCACGGGCGAGATGTCCAACACGCTCAACTCCCTGCTGGTCACGCCCGACAAGGACAGGGGCGTGGGCACCACCAACCGCAGCCGCTACTCCAACCCGGAGATGGACAAGCTGGTCGAAAGCTCCGCGGCCATGATGAACGACGGCGCTCGCGCCGCGGCGCTGGCGCGCGCCAGCGAGATCGCGATGGCCGACTTCGCCATGCTGCCGATCCACTTCGAGCACTCGGTGTGGGCGATGAAGAAGAACGTGCGCTTCCAGGGCCGGGCCGACCAGCAGACGATGGTCCAGTACGCCACCCAGGCCAACTGAGCCCCCAGGGGCGGCGGCCTGCCGCGCGCCCCGGCTTCCCGCGATGCTTACCTTCATCATCCGGCGCCTGCTGCAGGCCCTGCTGGTCATGGCCGTGATGTCGGGGCTGGTGTTCGTCGGCCTGTACGTGGTCGGCGACCCGGTCTCGATGATGGCCAGCCCCGAGGCCACCGAGCTGGACCGCGAGGAGATCCGCCGCAACTTCGGCCTGGATCGCCCGCTGCTGGAACAGTACGCGGTGTTCATGTCGCATGCCCTGCGGCTGGACTTCGGCCGCAGCTTCCTCACCGGGCAGCCGGCCATGGGCCTGATCCTCGAGCGCATGCCGGCCACGCTGGAGCTGGCCTGCGTGGCCATGCTGATGGCGCTGCTGGTAGGCGTGCCGCTGGGCATCTGGGCCGGGCTCAAGCCCACGGCCTGGAGCACGCGCGGCATCATGACCGGCTCGGTGCTGGGCTTCTCGCTGCCCAACTTCTGGGTCGGGCTGATGCTGATCATGGTGTTCGCCGTATACCTGGGCTGGCTGCCGGCCAGCGGGCGCGGCCAGGTGGCGCAGCTCGGGCCGCTGTCGCTGAGCATCCTGACGCTGGACGGCTGGTCGCGCATCCTGCTGCCGGCGCTGACCATCGCCATGGCCAAGTGCGCGCTGATCATCCGCGTGACCCGCGCCGCCACACGCGAGGCGCTGCCCATGGACTACATCAAGTTCGCGCAGGCCAAGGGCCTCACATGGGGGCGCATCCTGCGCGTGCACCTGCTCAAGAACATCCTGATCCCGATCGTCACCGTGTTCGGGCTGGAGTTCGGGCAGGTGGTGGCCTTCGCGGTGGTGACCGAGACCATCTTCGCCTGGCCCGGCATGGGCAAGCTGCTGCTCGACTCCATCATCACGCTCGACCGCCCGGTGGTGGTGGCCTACCTGATCCTGATCGTGTTCTTCCTGGTGATGGTGAACCTGCTGGTGGACATCCTCTACTCGGTGCTCGACCCGCGCGTGCGGCTGCAGGAGGCGAAGGCATGAGCGAACCTGCTGTGCTCACGGCCGATGCGGCGCCGGTGCCGCCGAAGCCCGAGACACCCTGGCAGCGCCTGCGCCGCGAGTTCCTGGCCAACCGGCTGGCGGTGCTGGGCCTGGTGCTGCTGGTCGTCACCGTCTTCGTGGCGGTGCTGGCGCCGTGGATCGCGCCGCAGAACCCCTACGACATCGGCAAGCTGGACATCTTCGACTCCAAGCTGCCGCCGGGCAGCCACAGCGCCGACGGCGCGATCACCTACTGGCTGGGCACCGACGGCCAGGCGCGCGACCTGCTCTCGGCCATCTTCTACGGCCTGCGCACCAGCCTGGTGGTGGGCGGCGTCTCGGTGCTGGCGGCGCTGGCCATCGGCAGCGTGGTCGGGCTGGTGGCGGCCTACTTCGGCGGCTGGGTGGATGCGCTGCTGATGCGCATCGTCGACATCCAGCTCTCCTTCCCCGCCATCCTGGTGGCGCTGATCCTGCTGGCCATCCTGGGCAAGGGCGTGGACAAGGTGATCATCGCCCTCATCATCGTGCAGTGGGCCTACTTCGCGCGCGCGGCGCGCGGCGCTGCGCTGGTGGAGCGGGCCAAGGAGTACGTGGAGGCGGCGCAGTGCATGTCGCTCGGCTGGCCGCGCGTGCTGATGCGCCACATGCTGCCCAACTGCATGCCGCCGCTGATCGTCATCGCCACCATCGACCTGGCGCACGCCATCGCGCTGGAGTCCACCCTGTCCTTCCTGGGCGTGGGCGTGCCGGTGACCGAGCCCTCGCTGGGCATGCTGATCTCCAACGGCTTCGAGTTCATGCTCTCGGGGCACTACTGGATCTCCTTCTTCCCCGGCATCGCGCTGGCGGTCGCGATCATCGGGCTGAACCTGGTCGGCGACCACCTGCGCGACCTGCTCAACCCGCACCATGCGCGCTGAAGCATGAGTTCGTCCGCCGCATCGCCTTCTTCTCCCGTGCTGGCCGTCGAGGGCCTGTGCACGCACTTCTTCACCCACGGCGGCGTGGTCAAGGCGGTGGACGGTGTGGACCTGTCGGTCGATGCCGGCGAGGTGCTGGGGCTGGTGGGCGAATCGGGCTCGGGCAAGAGCATCACCGGCTTCTCGATCATCGGCCTGGTGGACGAGCCGGGCCGCATCGTGGCGGGCCAGATCCGCTACCTGGGCGAGCCGCTGGTGGGCGCCAGCGCGCAGCGGCTGCGGCAACTGCGGGGCAGGGAGATCGCGATGATCTTCCAGGATCCGATGATGACGCTCAACCCCGTGCTGCGGGTCGACACGCAGATGATCGAGGCCATCCAGGCGCACGAGCGCGTCAGCCGCGCCGCGGCGCGCGCCCGCGCGCGCGAGGTGCTGGCGCAGGTCGGCATCCCGGCGCCCGACGAGCGCCTCTCGGCCTACCCGCACCAGCTCTCGGGCGGCATGCGCCAGCGGGTGGCGATCGCCATCGCGCTGCTCAACCGGCCGCGACTGATCATCGCCGACGAGCCCACCACGGCGCTGGACGTGACCATCCAGGCGCAGATCCTGTACGAGGTGCAGAAGCTGTGCCGCGACACCGGCACCGCCATGATCTGGATCTCGCACGACCTGGCCGTGGTGTCGGCGCTGGCCACGCGCATCGCCGTGATGTACGCCGGGCGCGTGGTCGAGAGCGGCCCTGCGGCCGACGTGATCCGGCACCCGGCGCATCCGTACACGCGCGGGCTGATCGACTCCATCCCTTCGCGCGAGACGCACGGGCAACTGCTGCGCCAGATCCCCGGCATGACGCCCTCGCTGCTGCACCTGCCGCCCGGCTGCGCCTTCCATCCGCGCTGCGGCCGGGCCGACGCGCGCTGCCGCGAGGCGCCCGGCGTCACGTCCGCCGGCCCCGCCGACGCGGCGCCGGCGGACGTGCGCCGGCTGCGCTGCTGGCATCCGCTGGAGGAAGTGGCATGAGTGCCGATGCCGTGATGGACGCAGCGCCTGCCGTGGCTGCCGGCAGCGACGCATCCCTGCTGGAACTGCGCGGCCTGAGCAAGCGCTTCGAGCAGCCGCTGGACGTGGCCGCGCGCCTGGCCAACCTGCTGGGCGCGCGCCAGCGGCCCAGCGTGGTGCATGCCGTCAGCGACGTCGACCTCGCCGTGCGGCGCGGCGAGGTGGTGGGCGTGGTGGGCGAGTCCGGCTGCGGCAAGTCCACCCTGGGCCGGATGATCGCCGGCGTGATGCCGCCCTCGGCCGGCGAGCTGCGCTACCAGGGCCGGCGCGTGGCCGACATGGCGCCGCGCGAGCGCAAGGCCTATGCGCTGGGCGTGCAGATGATCTTCCAGAACCCGATGGCCTCGCTCAACCCGCGCATGCGGGTGCTGGACATCGTGGGCGAGGCGCCGGTGGTGCACGGCCTGGTGCCGGCGGCGCGCAAGGCCGAGCACGTGGCCCGGCTGCTGGAGCAGGTGGGGCTCGATCCGGACTACGCGCAGCGCTACCCGCACCAGTTCTCGGGCGGGCAGCGCCAGCGCATCGGCATCGCGCGCGCGCTGGCGCTGAGGCCCCAGCTCATCGTGTGCGACGAGGCGGTGGCGGCGCTGGACGTGTCGATCCAGGCCCAGGTGCTGAACCTGTTCCTGGCGCTGCGGCGCGAGCTGGACCTGACCTACCTCTTCGTCAGCCACAACCTGGGCGTGGTGGGCCATGTGTCGGACCGCGTGGTCATCATGTACCTGGGCCGCATCGTCGAGGAGGCGCCCACCGACGTGGTCTTCCGCGGGCCGCAGCACCCCTACACCCGCGCGCTGCTGGCCGAGCTGCCGACGCTCGATGCACGTCGGCGCGACTACCGCCCGATCCAGGGCGAGCTGCCCTCGCCGCTGGCGCCGCCACCGGGCTGCGCCTTCCACCCGCGCTGCCCGCACGCCATGCCCCGCTGCCAGGTGGAGGCCCCGCTGCTGCGCCAGCGCGGCCCCGGCCACCGCAGCGCCTGCCATCTGGACGACACGCCATGACCACCCCTGCCGCCAATCCCTCCAACGCCGTCCAGCGCGACGTGCCCGGCCCCTTCGCCCCCTACACGCTGCGCCTGCCCGAAGCCGAGGCGCTGCCGCTGGTGTGCGATTCGCCGCACAGCGGCACCCGCTACCCGGCCGATTTTGGCTTCGCGCTGCCCTTCGAACTGCTGCGCAAGGGCGAGGACACCGACGTCCATGTGCTGTGGCAGGCGCTGCCGGGCGTCGGTGCCACGCTGCTCGCCGCCGAGTTCCCGCGTTCCTACATCGACCCGAACCGCGAGGTGGAGGACATCGACCCGGCCATGCTGGCCGAGCCCTGGCCCGGGCCGCTGCAGCCCAGCGAGAAGACGCGGCTGGGCATCGGCCTGATCTGGCGCGACGCCGGCAAGAACGGCCTGAACCCCATCTACCAGCGCAAGCTGAGCGTGGCCGAGGTGCAGCAGCGCATCGCCGACTACCACGCCCCCTACCACGCGGCCATGCGCGAGCAGATCGAGGGCGCCTACGATCGCTTCGGCGCGGTGTGGCACCTGAACCTGCACTCCATGCCTGCCGACTCGTACGAGAGCCTGGGCATTCGCACCGACAAGCCGTTGGCCGACTTCGTGCTCGGCGACCGCGACGGCACGACCGCGTCGCCGGCCTTCACCGACGCGGTGGCGCAGGCGCTGCGCAAGCGGGGTTTCTCCGTGGCACTCAACGACCCCTTCAAGGGCGTGGCGCTGATCGCCCGCCTGGGCCGCCCCGCCGAGCGCCGCCACAGCCTGCAGGTCGAGGTGCACCGCGGCCTGTACATGGACGAGGCCACGCGCGAGCGCAGCGCCGGCTTCGGCGCGCTGCAGGCCGCGTTGACCGAGGTGGCGCAGGAGCTGGCCGCCTTCGTCCGATCCGAACTGCCCGCCGGGAGCCGCTGAATGACGTTGATCGCCGACATCGAGGCCGAACAGGCCGCCTTCACCGCGCTGCGGCGCGACATCCACGCGCACCCGGAGCTGGCCTTCGAGGAGCACCGCACGTCCGAGCTGGTCGCCGCGCAGCTCGAGCAGTACGGCCTGGAGGTGCACCGCGGCCTGGGCCGCACCGGGGTGGTCGGGGTGCTGCGCGGCACGGGGCAGCGCACAGAAGGCGCTGCCGAGCGCCGCCTCGGCCTGCGCGCCGACATGGACGCGCTGCCCATGCCCGAGCACAACCGCTTCGCCCACGCCTCGAAGCACCCGGGCCGCATGCACGGCTGCGGCCACGACGGCCACACCACCATGCTGCTGGCGGCGGCCAAGCACCTCGCGCGGCACCGCGACTTCGCCGGCACGGTGCACTTCGTCTTCCAGCCGGCCGAGGAGGGCGGCAACGCCGGCGCCAAGGCCATGATCG
Source organism: Xenophilus sp. (assembly GCF_044462705.1). Classification (NCBI taxonomy): domain Bacteria; kingdom Pseudomonadati; phylum Pseudomonadota; class Betaproteobacteria; order Burkholderiales; family Comamonadaceae; genus Xenophilus; species Xenophilus sp. The sequence continues at coordinate 2,575 of NZ_JBIQNC010000098.1, read as the reverse complement.
ACGACGGCCTGTTCGAGCGCTTCCCCTGCGACGAGATCTACGGCATGCACAACATGCCGGGCTTCGCGGCCGGCCACTTCGCCTTCCGCAAGGGGCCGGCGATGGCTTCCAGCAACCGCTTCGACATCACCGTGCGCGGCACCGGCGGCCATGCGGCGCAACCGCACAAGGCGGTCGACACCATCGTCATCGCGGCCGAGATGGTGGGCGTGCTGCAGACGCTGATCTCGCGCCACAAGAACCCGATCGACATCGCCGTGCTCAGCATCACGCAGATCCACGCCGGCGACGCCTACAACGTGCTGCCCGGCGAGGCGGTGATCCGCGGCACCGTGCGCACCTTCAGCACCCAGGTGCTGGACGACATCGAGCACCAGATGCGCCGCGTGGCCGAGACGCTGCCGCAGGTGCACGGCGGCAGCGGCGAGCTGCACTTCCACCGCGCCTACCCGCCGCTGGTGAACTGGCCCGAGCCGACCGAGTTCGCAATGCAGGTGGCGCGCGATGCCTTCGGCGCCGGGCGGGTGACGGCCGATACGCCGCAGCACGGCGGCGCCGAGGACTTCTCCTTCTACCTGGAGCGTGTGCCCGGCTGCTACCTGTTCCTGGGCAACGGCGAGGGCGCGCACCGCGAGTCGCCCTACGAGGGCATGGGCCCGTGCGAGCTGCACAACCCCAACTACGACTTCAACGACGCGCTGCTGCCCATCGGCGCGAGCTATTGGGTGAAGCTGGTGCAGGCCTTCTTCAAGCGCGGCTGAGCGTGTCCCCGGCGGCTCATACGACAACCCGTTCACGCTGAGCTTGTCGAAGCGTTGCGCGAGGCTTCGACAAGCTCAGCCCGAGCGGTGTGTGTCGCTTGAACGCGAATCCGGTCAAGGCTCGGCCGCCGTCGAGCCCTGGTCGCGCGTGACCATCACCTGGTCGATGCGGTGCGCGTCGACGTCCATCACCTCGAAGCTGAAACCGCCCCAGCGCACGCGGTCGGTGCGCTTGGGCACGCGGCGCAGCATCACCATCAGGAAGCCGGCCAGCGTTTCGTACTCGTCGGCGTGCGGCAGGGCGTCCAGGCCCAGCGCGCGCTGCACGTCCTGGATCGGCGTGACACCGTCGACCAGCCAGGAGTTCGCGTCGCGCTGCACGATCTGCGGCTCGTCGTCCGAAGCCGGCACCAGGTCGCCCATCACGGTGCTCATCACGTCGTTGAGGGTGATTACGCCCACCACCAGGCTGTACTCGTTGACGACGATGGCGAAGTCCTCGTGCGCCTGGCGGAATTGCTCCAGCACCTCGGTCAGCGTCAGCCGGTCGGGGATCACCAGCGCGCGGTGCAGCGGCAGGCCCTTGGCCAGGTCCAGTGGCTGGCCGCCCAGCACGCGCTGGAACATGTCCTTGGCGTCCACGTAGCCCAGCACGTGGTCGATGTCGCCCTCGCACACCGGGTAGGCCGAGAAAGGCTCGGCCAGGATGCGCGCGCGCAGCAGGGTGTCGGTGTCGTCGTGGTGCAGCCAGACCACGCGCTCGCGCGGCGTCATCACGCTGCTGACCAGGCGCGTGTCCAGCTCGAACACGTTGGCGATCACCTGCTGCTCGCGCAGCGCCAGCACGCCGGCCTGGGCGCCGGCCTCGGTCATCGCCAGGATGTCGGCCGAGGTGATCTTGTCCTCGCGCTCGACGGGCAGGCCCAGCAGGCGGAAGAGCTGGTCGGTGCAGCGGGTGAACAGCCAGGCCAGCGGCATCAGCAGCGTGATCAGCCAGCGCATCGGGCGCACGATGCGCATCGCCAGGCGCTCCGGGTCGTTCATGCCCAGGCGCTTGGGGAACAGGTCGGAGAAGACGAGGAAGGCCGCGATGATGGTGACGAAGGAGGCGGCGAAGGCGGCCCGCTGCGCGGTGGCGGGCTCCCACCACAGGGCGAACAGCTCGGCGAAGTAGGGCGTCAGCGCCCCTTCGCCCAGCACGCCGCCCAGGATGGCGATGGCGTTCACCCCGATCTGCACCACCGTGAAGTAGTGGCCCGGCTGCTGCTGCAGCGCCAGCACCTGCTGCGCCCGGGCGTCGCCCTCGTCGGCGAGCTGGCGCAGCCGCAGCCGCCGGGCGGCGGCCAGGGCGATCTCGGCCAGCGAGAAGAAGGCGCCGGCGGCGATCAGCGCGGCGATGACGAGCAGGCTTTCGGTGAGGGACATCGGGCTGCCCGGCCGCCGGAGGAAGGCCGGCCGCGGCGCCCGAGAGGATAGCGGCTCGGCCGCCCCCGGCGCGCTACTGCACGAAGCCGATGCGCCCGCGCGCGGCGCCGGGGCTGCGCGGCAGGTCGTCCACCTGCACGTGCTCGCGGCGGTCCAGGCGGGCGTTGCCGAAGCCGGTCATCAGCGCGCGCCGCATCTCGCGCGGGGCCAGCGCGGCCAGCGTGTCGAGCAGGTCGTCGGCCGGCTCGGCGGCGAACTGGCGGCCCCAGTCGTGCTCGCCGCGGATGGAGGCGTACAGGTTGCGCGCGATGCGCCGCGCCTGCTCGGGCGAGGGCGCCTCGATCTCGAACACGTTCATGCGGTTGAGGATCGGCTCGGGTACGGCGCGC
>NZ_JBIQNC010000097.1:0-18363 GCF_044462705.1 Xenophilus sp. | reverse complement strand
CCGTCGGGGTGCTCGAGCTCGACCGAGAGGCAGTGGGCGACGACCTCGGTGCCGCTGAGGTCGGGCGGCTGCCAGCCGGGGCGCGGCGGCCGGTCGGGGCCCTGCCAGCCGGGCCGGGGCGGCGGCCCGCCGGGCGGGTGCCAGCCCGGGCGGGGCGGACGGGGGTGCCAGCCGATGGGCGGCGGTGGGGCGGGGCGCCATCCCGGCATCGGCGGCGGGGGCGGGCGGTGCCCCCACCAGCGCGGCTCGCGGAACCACGGCCGGTCGCGGTAGTGGTCGCCCCAGTAGCTGCCGAGGGTGAAGCCGATGATCGGGACGCCGATCATCGCCCCGTAGTTCACCAGCGGCACCACGTCGCTGCCCCAGGCGTAGTCGAGCCGGCTGGCCACCACCCAGCCGCGCAGGCCGTCGGGCAGCACCACGTCGCACCAGGCATAGCCGGTGGTGCAGCCGATGACGTTCAGCGGCTGGCCGGCGGCCAGCTGGACGACCACCGGGTAGTCGGTGCCCGGCCCGGCGCGCAGGTTCAGCACGCCGCGCGTGTAGGCCTCCTGCGCCGAGGCGGCCAGCGGCAGGGCCAGCGTCAGCGCCAGGGCGCCGGCCGCCAGCCAGCGCAGGGAACGGGGGGGCGGTTTCGATTCGGGCATCGCGGCCTCCTTGTGTGCGGATGAACCTGATCCACGGTAGAGCGCCGCGGCGCGTTGTCAATCGGTGGGCGCCACCTGCAGGGGAGGGCGCGGCGGCCCTGCACGGCTCGGGCCCTCAGGCGGCCTCGCGGTAGAACGGCCCGGCCGCCACCGCCCGCGCCCGCATCGGCGCCACCGCCGCGCCGATGGCGGCGATGTGGTCGGGCGTGGTGCCGCAGCAGCCGCCGACGATGTTGACCAGCCCCTCGGCCGCGAACTCGTGCAGCAGCCGCGCCGTCACCTCCGGCGTCTCGTCGAAGCCGGTGTCGCTCATCGGGTTGGGCAGGCCGGCGTTGGGGTAGCAGCTCACGAAGGTCTCGGGCGCCGCGCGGTTCAGCTCCTGGATGTAGGGCCGCATCAGGGCCGCGCCCAGCGCGCAATTGAGGCCGATGGCCAGCGGCCGCGCGTGGCGCACGCTGTGCCAGAAGGCGGTGACGGTCTGGCCCGAGAGGATGCGGCCGGAGGCGTCGGTCACCGTGCCGCTGATGATGATGGGCAGGCACTCGCCGGTGGCCTCGAACACCTCGTCGATGGCGAACAGCGCGGCCTTGGCGTTGAGGGTGTCGAAGATGGTCTCGACCAGCAGCACGTCGGCGCCGCCCTCGATCAGCGCGGCGGCCTGCTGGTGGTAGGCGGCGCGCAGCTGCTCGAAGTCCACGTTGCGGGCGCCGGGGTCGTTCACGTCGGGGCTGATGCTGGCCGTCTTGGGCGTGGGGCCGAGGGCGCCGGCGACGAAGCGCGGCTTGTCGGGCGTGGAGAATTTGTCGCAGGCCTCGCGCGCGAGACGGGCCGAGGCGAGGTTCATCTCGCGCGCCAGGTGCGCCATCTCGTAGTCTTCCTGCGCGATGGTGGTGGCGCCGAAGGTGTTGGTCTCGACCAGGTCCGCCCCGGCGGCTAGGTAGCCCTCGTGGATGTCGCGGATGACGTCGGGGCGCGTCAGCGAGAGCAGTTCGTTGTTGCCCTTCACATCCTTGGGGGCATCCCGGAAGCGCTCGCCGCGGTACTGTTCCTCGGAAAGACGCAGCCGCTGGATCATGGTGCCCATGGCGCCGTCCAGGATGGCGATGCGTTCGGCGAGAATACCGGGCAGCTCACGGGCGCGGGTGTAGGCGGGCAGGCTCATGGCGGCGATTGTAGGAATCGCCCCTTGCGCGGGCCGGCCCGGCATCCCGGCGGCCCTGCCGCATGGCGGGCTGTCCGGCCGGCACTTGACGGGTGTCATGAAGCCGTCGGACTGCATGGGTTAGTGTCGGGACACCGCCGGCCCACCCAGCTTCCCTTACTTTTTCATCGTTCGTGCGCGCCCCGGTGCGCGCCGCCCCCTGGTTGCCATGTCCGAATCCTCCCTCACGGAGGGGCCGCTTCCCCTGCCCCCCGAAGCCCCGCTGCCGCACCGCAAGATCATCCGCGGCTGGCTGCTGCCGCTGGTGCAGCGCACCACCCTGCAGCCGATCGCGCTGCTGGCGCTGGACTACGTGTTCTTCTTCGCGCTGCTGGCGGCCGCCGTGCTGCTGCAGCCGTGGTGGGCGCGCCTCGCGGCTGGCCTGGCCTGCGGCTTCGTGATCGGGCGCCTGTTCATCATCGGCCACGACGCCTGCCACCAGAGCCTGACGCCGCACCGGCGCCTGAACAGGTGGCTGGGCCGCATCGCCTTCCTGCCCTCGCTCACGCCCTACAGCCTGTGGGACATGGGCCACAACACGGTTCACCACGGCTTCACCAACCTCAAGGGCGTGGACTTCGTCTGGGCGCCCCTGACGCAGACCGAGTACGAGGCGCTGCCGCCGGCGCGCCGCTTCATGGAGCGCCTGTACCGCAGCGGCTGGGCGCCCGGCGTGTACTACATGGTCGAGATCTGGTGGCGCCGCATGATCGCCCGCGACAAGTCGGCCAACGCCGAGCGGCCCGTGTTCTCGCGCGACTGCGCGCTGGTGCTGTCCTTCGCCGCGCTGTGGCTGGCGGCGCTGGTGGCGGTGAGCTTCGCCACCGGCCGCGCGCTGCTGCCGATGCTGGGCTTCGCCTTCGTGCTGCCGGTGCTGTTCTGGTTCGCGATGATCGGCTTCGTGGTGTACGTGCACCACACGCACGTCAAGGTGTCGTGGCACGACGACCGCGCCGCCTGGCAGCGCGCGCAGCCCTTCGTCTCCACCACCGTGCACCTGACCTTCCCGTGGCGCATCGGCTCGCTGATGCACCACATCATGGAGCACACGGCGCACCACGTGGACATGAGCATCCCGCTGTACAAGCTCAAGGCCGCGCAGGCCCGTATCGAGGAACTGCTGCCCGGGCGCATCGTGGTGCAGCGCTTCTCGTGGCGCTGGTACTTCGACACCGCGCGTCGCTGCAAGCTGTACGACTTCACGCAGCGCTGCTGGACCGATTTCAAGGGCCGCGCGACCAGCGAGCCGGCGCCGGTGCCGGCGGCCGCGCTCTGAGGCGCAAGGGCGCTCACCCACATCCAATCCAACCGTTCGGGCTGAGCCTGTCGAAGCGCCGCAACCCGGCTTCGACAGGCTCAGCCCGAACGGTTTTCATGGAGTCAGCGGCAAAGTGCAATCGGCCTGCAGCGCCGGCCGGGCGGGCGTTTCAGCCAAACGTGTAACAAACGAGACGATCCGACCTCAACGCGGCATCGGCTGGCCGCGGGCCCAGCCCGGCCGCATCGGGAACAGCGGCTCGCCCGGGCCGCCGCGCGGTGCCACGTAGATCACCGTGCCGCCGCCGTAGCCGTAGTGTTCGTAGCCCACCACGCCGACGCCCGGCTGCGGCACGCCGCGCCAGGGCAGCGGCGTGTCCGTGCGGTGGTCCAAGTCCTCTTCCTCCCCGGCCTGCGCCGTGCGGCTTTCGGGCAGATCCTGCAGCCGGCCTTCCGCCACCCAGCCGCGCGCGCCGCTGGCCAGCACCACCTCGCACCACGGCGCGTCCTGCAGGCAGCCCAGCACCTGCGCGCGCTGCGCGGCGCCCAGCCGCTGCACCACGGCCGCACGGGCGGACGGCTCGGCCCGCAGCACGCTGCGCGGCAGCACCAGCGCTTCGTCGTCGCCGGACTGGGCCAGCGCCGGCAGGCAGAGCAGGGCCGCGAGCAGCGGCAGCAACGGGCGAACGGTGGGCATGGCGTCTTTCCTCCTGGCAGGTGCCGGTGAGTTTGGCACAGCGCCGCGCTAGCATCGCCCGCTGCACCCGCCGTCCATGCCGACCACCCCTTCCGATCCTTCCCCCACGCTGCAGCCCGGCCTGATGGTGCTGCACGGCAACCGGCCGGAAGACCTGCGCCAGTTGCTCGTCGCATGGATGCAGCGCCACCCGCTGGCGCCGCTGGAAAACGAGGTGGTGCTGGTGCAGAGCAACGGCATCGCCCAGTGGCTCAAGCTGGCGCTGGCGGCCGAGCCGGCCGAGGGCGGCCTGGGCATCGCCGCCGCGCTGGACGTGCAACTGCCCGCGCAGTTCCTGTGGCGCGCCTACCGCGCCGTGCTGGGCCGCGAGGCGGTGCCTGAGCGCTCGCCGCTGGACGAGGCGCCGCTGGCCTGGCGCCTGATGCGCCTGCTGCCGACCCTGCGCGATGCGCCCGGCTTCGAGCCGCTGGCGCGCTTCCTGGCCGGCGATGCCGACCTGCGCAAGCGCCACCAGCTCGCCCTGCGCCTGGCCGACCTGCTCGACCAGTACCAGGTCTACCGCGCCGACTGGCTGGACGACTGGGCCGCCGACCGAGACCGGCTCGCTTCGCTGCGCCACGGCATTCGTCCGTTGCCCGACGACCAACGCTGGCAGGCCCTGCTGTGGCGTGCCGTCCTCCAAGACGCCGGCCCCGAGGCGGCGGCCGAGAGCCGCGCCGGCGTGCACCAGCGCTTCATCGCCGCGCTGGCCGCACTGCCCGAAGGCGCCCCCGCCCCGCGCGGCCTGCCGCGCCGCATCACCGTGTTCGGCATCTCCGCCCTGCCGGCGCAGACCCTGGCCGCGCTGCATGCCCTGGCGCGCTTCACGCAGGTGATGCTGTTCGTGCACAACCCCTGCCGCCACCACTGGACCGACATCGTGGCCGACCAGGACCTGCTGCGCGGCGCCTACCGCCGCCAGGCACGCCGGCCCGGCATGCCCGCCGTGCTCGACCCCGAGGCGCTGCACCAGCACGCCCATCCGCTGCTGGCCGCCTGGGGCAAGCAGGGCCGCGACCACCTGCACCTGGTCGACGGCATCGACGAGCCCGACCGCTACCGCGCGGCCTGGGCCGGCGTCGGCCACGGGCGCATCGACCTCTTCAGCGACGAAGCGCCGCCGCCTCACAGCCTGCTGCGCCAGCTGCAGGACGACATCCTCGAGCTGCGCCCGCTGGCCGAGACGCGCGCCCTCTGGCCCGCCGTCGATCCCGCGCTGGACCGCTCGCTGCGCTTCCACGCCGCGCACTCGGCGCAGCGCGAGGTCGAGATCCTGCACGACCAGCTGCTGGCCCGCTTCGACGCCGACCCCACCCTGCAGCCGCGCGACGTGATCGTGATGCTGCCCGACGTGGACGCCTACGCGCCGCACATCGAGGCCGTGTTCGGCCGCGTGCCGCGCGGCGACGCGCGCCACATCCCCTTCGCCGTGGCCGACCAGGGCCGGCGCGGGCGCGAGCCGCTGCTGATCGCGCTGGAACAGTTCCTGTCGCTGCCCGACAGCCGCTTCGCCGCCAGCGACGTGCTCGACCTGCTGGACGTGCAGGCCCTGCGCGCGCGCTTCGGCCTGGACGACGAGGCGCTGCCACAGCTCAAGCGCTGGATCGAGGGCGCCGGCGTGCGCTGGGGCCTCGACGCGGCCCAGCGCGCCGCCCACGGCCTGCAGGCCGCCGGCGAGGCCAACAGCTGGCGCTTCGGGCTCGACCGCATGCTGCTGGGCTTCGCCGTCGGCGAGGGCGCGCCCTTCGACGGCATCGCGCCCTACGGCGAGGTGGGCGGCCTCGACGCCGCCGCGCTCGGCCCGCTGGCCGCTCTGCTGCGCGCCCTGCGCGAGACGCTGGACACGCTCGCCGAGCCGGCCCCGCCCCGGCAGTGGGCCGAGCGCCTGCGCGCCCTGCTGCAGCGCTTCTTCGCGCCGCAGGCGCCGCGCGACCAGCTGCGCGTGCAGGAACTGCTGCACGCCCTGGAGCGCTGGCTCGAAGACTGCGACAGCGCCACCTTCGACGAAGCCCTGCCGCTGGCCGTGGTGCGCGAAAGCTGGCTCGCGCTGGCCGAGCCGCACGGCCTGCAGCAGCGCTTCATGACCGGCGGCGTCAGCTTCTGCACCCTGATGCCGATGCGCGCCATCCCCTTCCGCGTGGTCTGCCTGCTGGGCATGAACGACGGCGACTTCCCGCGCCCCGCCGTGCGCGCCGACTTCGACCTGATGCAGGGCGACTGGCGGCCCGGCGACCGCTCGCGCCGCGACGACGACCGCTACCTGCTGCTGGAGGCGCTGCTGTCGGCGCGCGAGCAGCTCTACATCAGCTGGGTCGGCCGCGACGTGCGCGACAACAGCCACCGCGCGCCCAGCGTGCTGGTCGGCCAGCTGCGCGACCACCTGGCGGCCGGCTGGCGCCTGGCGGGCCGCGAAGCGGAGGCCGACGCGCTGCTGCCGGCCCTGACCACCGAGCACCCGCTGCAGCCCTTCAGCCCGCGCTACTTCGCCGCCGATGCGCCGGCGGCCCCGGCGCTCGACGGCCTCTACAGCTACGGCGCCGAATGGCAGGCCGCGCATGGCGCCGCCACGCCGCCGGCGGCCGAGTCGCCCCTGCCGCCCTGGCTGCCCGACGAGCCGCTCACGTTGCGCGAACTCGAAGCCTTCATCGCCCAGCCCGTCGAGGCCTTTTTCGCCGAACGGCTGCGCGTGCGCTTCGGCGACGAGGCCGAGGAGGCGCTGGACGACGAACTCTTCGCCGTCGACGGCCTGCAGAACTGGCAGCTCGAACAGGCGCTGCGCGGCGCGCTGCAGCCGTGGTGTGATGCGCAGCCGTCCGCCGCCTCGGCGCGCGCGGGCCTGCACGAAGCGCTCGCGGCGCAGGCCGGGCAGCTGCAGCGCGAGGGCCGCCTGCCGATGCGCGCCTTCGGCGAGCTGGCGGCGGCCGGGCTGCAGCAGCGCGTGGCGCGCACGCTGGGCCACTACCTCGATGCGTGCGAGCAATGGCCCGCGGTGGAAGCCAGCCCCGTCCTGCTGCGCTGGCACGACGCCGCCAGCGGCCTCGCGCTGGAAGACACGCTGCCGCCGCGCCGCCTGCCCGCGCCGGGCCGCGACGCGCCGCCCGCGCGCGTGCTGCTGGCCAACGGCCGTTTGCACAAGGGCAAGGACTTCGCTTGGCACCACATCGTGCGCCACTGGCCCGCGCACCTGGCGCTGCAGGTCGCGGCCGGGCCGACGCGCACCGTGCTGGCCAGCGAGTCGGGCGTGCTGGCGTTGAAGGAACTGGAGCGCGCCGAGGCCGAGGCAGAGCTGTCTGCATTGATGCAGGCCTGGGCCACGGGCATGCGCCAGCCGCTGCCCGTGGCCTGCCGCACGGCCTTCGCCGACCTGGGCGGCAAGGACGCCGCAGCCGAGTACGACGGCGCCTGGAACCGCGACGGCGAAGCGCGCCGGCCGGCGCTGGCGCGCGCGTACCCCTCCTTCGCGGACCTGTCCGCTGCCACCACGCCCGACGGGGGCGGCTTTACCGCGTGGCGCGACCGGCTCTATGCGCCGCTGTGGCGCGCCTTGGGCAGCCCGCGCCAGGGCGCGGAGGACGAGGCATGACCGGCCCGCAGCCGCTGGACCCGTTGCGCTTCCCGCTGCACGGCGCGCGCCTGATCGAGGCCAGCGCCGGCACCGGCAAGACCTACACGATCGCGCTGCTCTACCTGCGCCTGGTGCTGGGCCACGGCGAGGCGGGCTGCGCCTTCGCGCGGCCGCTCACGCCGCCCGAGATCCTGGTCGTGACCTTCACCGAAGCCGCCACGCAGGAGCTGCGCGAGCGCATCCGCGCCCGGCTGGCCGAAGCGGCGCGCGTGTTCGCCGGCGAGGCCGCGCCGCAGCCCGGCGACGTGCTGGCCGCGCTGCAGGGCGGCTACCCGCCCGACCAGTGGCACGCCTGCGCGCACCGCCTGCGCACCGCCGCGCAGTGGATGGACGAGGCCGCCGTCCACACCATCCACGGCTGGGCCTGGCGCATGCTGCGCGAGCACGCGATGGGCAGCGGCAGCCTTTTCGCGCAGACGCTGCAGACCGACCTGCAGGACCTGCAGCAGCGCGTGCTGCACGACCACTGGCGTCGGCACTACTACCCGCTGGATGCGGCGGCCGCGCGCGCGCTGCTGCAATGCTTCGCCTCGCCCGAGGCGCTGTGGCAGGGCGTCAAGCCGCTGCTGGGCCGCGACGACGCGCGGCTGCACCTGAAGGGCGAGGCGCTCGACGCGGCGCACGACGTGATGCAGGAACTGCGCGCGCTGGGCGAGGCGCTGGCGCTGGCCGATGAGCGGGAAGCGGCGGCCCGCGCCCTCTGGCGCGGTGACCGCGCCGCACTGGAGTCGCTGTGGCGCGAGCAGCTTCGCCCGCACCTCAACGGCAACAGCTACCGCGGCAAGGACGACGATGCGGTCTTCGACGCCTGGCTGGCCGCGCTGGCCGCCTGGTGCGAAGGCGCGGAGGCGCCGAAGAACATCGAGCGCTTCGGCTGCGCCGGCCTCAAGCTCAAGAAGGGCCAGCCGGTGCCCGAGCACCCCGCGATGGCCGCCATCGACGCCTGGGTGGCCACGGCCGGCGCCGCGCAGCCCGACGACCTGCGCGCCCGCCTGGCCGCCCACGCCGCCGCCGAGCTGCGCAGCGCCCTCGCCGCCGAGAAGCAGCGCCGTGCCGAACTGGGCTTCGACGACCTGCTGCTGCAGCTCGACCGCGCATTGCGCAGCGAAGGCGGCGACGCGCTGGCCGCGCACATCCGCGCGCAGTTCCCCCTCGCGCTGATCGACGAGTTCCAGGACACCGACCCGGTGCAGTACCGCATCTTCCGCCGCATCTACGGCCACGCGGGCGCGGACGCCGGGCTGATCCTGATCGGCGACCCCAAGCAGGCGATCTACGCCTTCCGCGGCGCCGACATCCGCACCTACCTGCGCGCCCGCGCCGACACGGCCCCGGCGCACTATGCGTTAAGCACCAACCACCGCTCGACCGAGGCGGCGGTGTGCGCGGTCAACCGCGTGTTCGGCCGCGCGCAGCAGCACGAACGCGGCGCCTTCCGCTTCGCGCGGGACGGCGACGACCCCGTACCCTTCCTGCCCGTGCAGGCCCGCGGCCGGCCCGAGGCGCTGTGGCTCGGCGGTGCGCCCGCGCCGGCGATGACGCTGTGGTCGCAGGCGCCCGCGGAGGGCAGGGCCTTCGTCGGCCTGGGCGAGTACCGTGCGCACATGGCCGAGGTCTTCGCCTCCGAGGCGGTGCGCTGGCTCGGCGGCGACAGCGGCTTTCGCCAGGCCGATGGCGGCTGGCAGCCGCTGCGTCCGGCCGACATCGCCGTGCTGGTGCGCAGCGGCACCGAGGCCGACGCGATCCGCGGCGCGCTCGCGGCGCGCGGCCTGCGCAGCGTCTACCTGTCCGACCGCGCCTCGGTTTTCGCCACGTCCGAGGCGCCGGACCTGCAGCACTGGCTGCGCGCCGCCGCCGACCCGGGCGACGAGGCGCTGCTGCGCACCGCGCTGGCCACCCGCACGCTGGGCCTGCCGCTGGCCGAGCTGGCGCGGCTGCAGGAGGACGAGCTGGGCTGGGAGGCGATCGCGCTGCGCTGGCGCGCCCTGCACGAGCTGTGGCAGCGCCACGGCGTGCTGCCGATGCTGCACGAGCTGCTGCACGCCCACGGCCTGCCCGCGCGCTGGCTGGCGCAGGAGGGGGGCGAGCGGCGCCTGACCAACGTGCTGCACCTGGCCGAGTGGCTGCAGCGCCGCGCCGGCGAGCTCGACGGCCCGCAGGCGCTGCTGCGCGCCTTCGCCGAGCGTGTGGCCCGGCCCGAGGGCGAGGAGGACATCCTGCGCCTGGAAAGCGACGACGCGCTCATCAAGGTCGTGACCATCCACAAGGCCAAGGGCCTCGAATACCCGCTGGTGCTGCTGCCTTTCATCGCCGCCTGGCGCGATGCGAAGAAGGACAGCGCGCGCGCCCTGGGCTTTCACGACGAAACGCTGGATGCGCCCGTGCTCGAACTCGACGGCGCGCACGACGAGGCGCACCGCCGCGCCGAGGAGGAACGCCTGGCCGAGGACATGCGCCTGCTCTACGTGGCGCTGACGCGCGCGCGCCATGCGCTGTGGCTGGGCGTGGCGCCGCTCGCCGCCGGCAGCGCGCGCAAGATCGAGCTGCACAAGGGCGCGCTCGGCCAGGTGCTCGGCGCCGGCGCGCCGGTCGACAGTCTGGACGCGTACCGCGAGGGCCTGGCTGCGCTCGCGGCCGAGTGCCCCGACATCGCCGTGCAGCCCGCGCCCGCGCCGCAGGCCGCGCGCTGGAAGGCGGCGCCGGCACCGCTGCTCGGCCCGGCGCGCGTGCCGCTGCACCCGGGCCACGCGCCGTGGTGGATCGCCAGCTACTCTGCGCTGGTGCAGCAGCTCGGCAGCGAGCTTGGCGCATCGATCGCTGCCGACGAGGAGGGCGCGGAGCCCGAGGACGCGCGGCAGGACCAGGCGCTGGAGGAAGCGGCCGTGGACGCGCCCATCGAAGCCGCACCGGCCCGGCCCGCGGCCGGCACCTGGCACGCCTTCCCCCGGGGCTCCGAGCCCGGCAGCTTCCTGCACGGCCTGCTGGAGTGGTGCGCGCAGCAGGGCTTCGCCCGCGTGCTGAACCATCCGCAGGCGCTGCGCGACCTGGTGGCGCGCCGCTGCGCCGTGCGCGGCTGGGAGGCATGGATCGATCCGCTGTGCGACTGGCTGCCGCGCTGGCTGGCGCTGCCGATGCCGCTGCCGGACGCGGCGCCGGCCACGCTCGCCGGCCTGGCGCAGTACCAGACCGAGATGGAGTTCTGGGTGCCGGTGCAGCGCGCCGACGCGCGCCGCATCGACGCGCTGGTCACGCGCCATACCCTCGGCGCCGCGCCGCGCCCGGCCCTGCCCGGCACGCGGCTGGCCGGCATGCTCAAGGGCTTCATGGACCTGGTGTTCGAGCACGACGGCCGCTGGTGGGTGGCCGACTACAAGTCCAACTGGCTGGGGCCGGATGCCGCTGCCTACGACGCCGCGGCGATGCGCGCGGCGCTGCTGGCGCACCGCTACGACGTGCAGTACGTGCTCTACGTGTTCGCGCTGCACCGCCTGCTGCGCGCGCGGCTGCCCGGCTACGACTACGGGCGGCACATGGGCGGCGCGGTGTACCTCTTCCTGCGCGGCGCCGATGCGGCCACGCACGGCGTGTTCGCCGAGCGGCCGCCGCGCGAGTTGATCGAGTCGCTGGATGCGCTCTTCGGTATGGAGGCGATGGCGTGATGGCTGTGCGTTTCAGCGCCCCGTGTTCTCGCTCCCTCCCCCGCTGGGGGAGGGTCGGGGTGGGGGCTGCGCGGCCGCGAGGCGCATCGACCGCCGCCGGCCCCCATCCCAGCCTTCCCCCGGCGGGGGAAGGAGAAACAGCCGGCCGCCGTGGCGCCGCGCAGGTGGAGAGGATTCGATGACCCGCCGCGCCGCCCCGCCGGCCCCTCCGGTGCCCGACCTGTTCGACACTGACCCGGCCGCGGCCGCCGCCGGCGCGCGCCACGCGGATATCCTGGCCGACCTCGACCACTGGGTCGTGCAGGGTTGGCTGCGAGAGCTGGACCGCAGCTTCGCGCTGTTCCTGCACTCGCTGGACGGCGACGCGCCGGCCGAGGTGCTGCTGGCCGCCGCGCTCGCCAGCCACCAGCTCGGCCGCGGCCACGTCTGCCTCGACCTGGCCGCGACCCTGGACGACAGCCGCGCCAGCCTGTCGCTGCCGCCCGAGCAGGCCGCCGGCGCCGCGCCGCGCGGCCTGGACCGCTGGCTGCGCCCGCTGACCCTCGCCGGCTGGCAGGGCGCACTGCGCGCCAGCCGCCTGTGCAGTGCGGAAGAGGGCGGCACGCCGCTGGTGCTGCAAGGTCCTCGCCTGTACCTGCGGCGCTACTGGCGCTACGAACAGGCGGTGCGCGCGCGCATCGAAGCGCGCCTCGCCCCCGCGCCCGTCGCGCCGGCCGAGCGCATCCGCCCCGTGCTCGACCGGCTGTTCGACGACGCCGCAGCGCCGGCGGGCCCCAACTGGCAGAAGCTCGCCTGCGCCCTCGCGCTGCGCCAGCGCTTCGCCATCGTCACCGGCGGCCCCGGCACCGGCAAGACCACCACCGTGGTGCGCCTGCTGGCGCTGCTGCAATCGATGGCGCTCGAACACGATGGCACCGCGCTGCGCATCAAGCTCGCCGCGCCGACCGGCAAGGCCGCCGCGCGCCTGACCGAATCCATCCGCGGCGCGCTCGACCGCTTGCCCTGGGCGCACCTGACAGCGCCGCGCGGCGACGTGCCCGACCAGGCCACCACCCTGCACCGCCTGCTCGGCAGCCGCCCCGACAGCCGGCGCTTCCGCCACCACGCCGGCCACCCGCTGCCGCTGGACGTGCTGGTGGTGGACGAGGCCTCGATGGTCGACCTGGAGATGATGGCCGCGCTGCTGGCCGCCCTGCCGCCCGCCGCGCGCCTGGTGCTGCTGGGCGACAAGGACCAGCTCGCCTCCGTCGAGGCCGGCGCGGTGCTGGGCGAGCTGTGCCGCCGCGCCGAGGGCGGCCACTACGACGCGGCCACCGTGCAGTGGCTGGACCAGACCACCGGCCAGCGCCCGCCGCCCGCGCTGTGCGATGCCGCCGGCCGCCCGATGGACCAAGCCATCGCCATGCTGCGCGTGAGCCACCGCTTCGGCGCCGACAGCGGCATCGGGCAGATCGCCGCCGCGGTGAACGAGGGCCGAGCCGCGGCGGCGCAGGCGCTGCTGCGGGAAGGCCGCGGCGACCTGCGCGTCTGCGCCCTCCAGGCCGCGCCCGCCCGGCTGGCCCAGGATGCGGCGCTGCGCGCCCTGGTCCTGGCCGACGAGGACGCCGGCCCGGTGGGCCCGGCCCACGCCCTGCGCCTGATGCAGGCCACCCGCCCCGCGCCCGACGCGCCGCGCGCCGACTGGGACGCCTGGGCCGCGCGTGTGCTGCGGGCGATGGGCCGCTTCCAGCTGCTCGCCGCGCTGCGCGAGGGGCCGTGGGGCGTCGCCGGCCTCAACGCCACCGTGGCCGAGATCCTGCGCGAGGCCGGCAGGCTGCAGGGCACGCAGGGCTGGTTCCCCGGCCGGCCGGTGCTCGTCACCCGCAACGACCATGCGCTCGGCCTGATGAACGGCGACGTCGGCCTGGTGCTGGAGCTGCCCGCCCGCTTCGACGATGCCACCGGCCGGCCCGACCCGGACGCCGGCCTGGCGCGCCGCGTCGCCTTCCCGGCCGCCGACGGCAGCGGCGGCGTGCGCTGGGTGCTGCCGGCGCGCTTGGCGGCCGTGGAAACCGTCTTCGCCATGACCGTCCACAAGTCGCAGGGCTCCGAGTTCGAGCACTGCGCCCTGGTGCTGCCCGCCGCCGCCAGCCCCGTGCTCACACGCGAACTGGTCTACACCGGCATCACGCGGGCGAAGACCTGGTTCACCCTCGCGGCGCCGGCCGCCACCGGCGAACGGGTGCTGCGCGAGGCGATCGGGCGGCGCGTGCTGCGGGCGAGCGGGCTGATGGCGGAAGACGCCTGAGAAGCTGTGACCGAACCCGCCACACCCGCTCATGCCGCGCAGACGCGCGCCCTCGGCGTTGCAAATGCTCGCCGTAGCCCGAGCTACGGCTGCGCTTTGCGCCTTGATGGCGCGCGCCTGCGCAGCCTGCTCGGGCGCGCCGGATTCACTCACAGCTTCTGAGTCCTCCGGCTCGTTTCTATGCATGTCCCTCCTCACATGCATAGAAATGTGTGAGTATCTATGCATATGAGGCGTCTCAGGTCAAGGAAACACGCTCGTCAAGGAAGGGCTGCTCGACATCCCGGTGCTCTATCTCAGTTTTCCATGGCGTTGCGCACCACCCGCAGGGCATGAAACGGGCGTTTCAAGCCGACGAGCGCAGCGAAGTCCTCAGGGCACCCGAGGAACTGGCTTGGCCAGGCCGCTGGGTGCGCCCCCCTCCAAGCCGAAGGCGCCAGAGAGGGGGGAGCCGCGAAGCGGCCTGGGGGGTGTTTCATTTCAGCCGCGCCATCGTGCGTACCAAGGCCGACTACGACCGCCTGCTGCAGGAGGTGCGCGATCACGGCCATTGGGAAGCGTGGGTGCTCTACATGCTCGGCGCCGTCGAGCGCACGGCCATCGACGCCATCGCCACCATCCAGGGCATCAAGGCGCTGCTGCTGGATTACAAGCACCGCATCCGCGCCGCGCACCGCTTCTACAGCCAGGACCTGATCAACAACCTGTTCTCCCATCCCTACACCAAGATCGAATTCGTGCAGCACGATCTGCAGGTCTCGCGCCTGACGGCCACACGCTATCTCGACCTGCTGGCCGACACCGGCTTCGTGCGCAAGTACAAGGCCGGCCGCCACAACTACTACATCAACGAGCCGCTCTTTCGCATCCTGACCGGCGAAGCGGCGCCGCAGGCCTGAATTCAGGGTGGGCCAAAGCCCGTGCGGCATGGCCCTGCTGTCCAGCAGCAAATAAAAACAATTATCATTACCGGCTTCGCATCACATCCGAGGACTGGAGAGCCACCTTGCCCACGCCGGCCGCGCCCCTGGGTTGCGCGCAGGACATCGGCCTGCTCTACCGCGACCACCACGGCTGGCTGCGCGGCTGGCTGCACCGCCGCCTGGGCTGCGCGCACCATGCCGCCGACGTGGCGCAGGACACCTTCGTGCGCCTGCTGGCGGCGCGCGACGCCCTGCCGCTGCTGCGCGAGCCGCGCGCCTACCTGCGCACCACCGCCCAGCGCCTGCTGGTCGACCACGCGCGCCGGCAGGCCGTCGAGGACGCCTGGCGCGCCGAGGTGGCCCTGCTCGCCGAGCACGGCGACCTGCACTACCCCGCGCCGGAGGTGGCCCTGGCCGCGCTGCGTGCGCTGCGCGAGCTGAGCGACGTGCTCGACCGCGTGGCCGCCAAGGCCCGCGCCGCCTTCCTGCTGCACTACCTCGACGGCCTGACGCACGAGGCGGTGGCGGCCGAGCTGGGCGTGTCCGACCGCATGGTGCGCAAGTACCTGGCCCAGGTGCTGGTGCAATGCGCCGCGCTGGAAGACTGAGGCGCACGCATGGCCGCTCCCGCTCTCGCCTCCGATACCCCGGCCGAGCAGGCCGCCGAGTGGCTGGCCGGCCTCGGCGTCACCGACCCCGCGGAGCGCGAGCGCATCCGCGCCGGCTTCGAGGCCTGGAAGGCCGCCGACCCGCGCCATGCCCAGGCCGCCGCGCCCATGGAGCGGTGGCTGGCCGCCCTGCAGCCGCTGCAGGGCGCCGGCGCCCGGGCCGCCCGCGCGGCCCTGCAGGCCGGTGAAGAGAGCACGGCCACCCATCGCCGCCGCAGCCGCGCCCGCGCCGCGGCCGGCCTGGCGGCCGCCGTGGTGGCAGCGCTGGCCGTGTGGGCCGGCGTGCGCGACGAATGGCCGCAGGCCCTGGTGGCCGACCTGCGCACCGGCGCCGGCGAATGGCGCAGCCAGCCGCTGCCCGACGGCTCGCGCCTCACCCTGGCCGCCGGCAGCGCGGTGGACCTGCACTTCGACGGCGACCAGCGCACCGTGCGCCTGCTGCGCGGCGACATCCTGGTGGACGTCGCCAGGGACCCGGCCCGGCCCTTCGTCGTGCGCACCCGCGACGGCGAGGTGCGCGCGCTCGGCACGCAGTTCGTGGTCGAGCGCGGGGCCGAGTCCACGCGGCTGGCGATGATCGAGTCCGCCACCGCCGTGCGCAGCGCACGGCAGGTGGCCCGCCATGCCGACGATGCCGTGCGCGTGCAGGCCGGCGAGCAGGTGCGCATCACGCCCGAGGGCGTGACGCCGCTCGCGCCGGTCGACCCGCAGGGCCTGCGCACGCAGTGGCAGCAGCGGCAGTGGGTGGTGCTGGACCGCCCGCTGGCCGAGGTGCTGGACGAGCTGGCGCGCCGCCATCCCGGCCACCTGGGCTACGACGCCGCGCAGATCGCCGGCCTGCGCGTGAGCGCCGTGCTGCCGCTGGACGATCCGGACCGCGCACTGGCGCTGCTGCAGGGCAGCTTCCCTCAGTTGCGCGTGACGCGCCTCACGCGCTTCTGGGTGCGGGTGGAACGCGCGGGCTGATTTTTTCGGTGTGGCGGTTCCGCTTCGGCGGCGTCGTCCGTCAAGGAAGGAAGAGCTTCTTCTTTTCCTTCCTTCCGCCGTCCCTCCCATGTCTTCCGAACCGTTCCTGCGCCCTTCGCGGTGCCTGCGCCGCGTGCCCGCGCGGCTCGCTCCCCTGGCCGCTGCCGCCGGCCTGGCACTGGCCGGCCTGCTGGCCGCGCCGCAGCCCGCGTCGGCCCAGGCGCCGGCAGCCGCCGTGCTCAGCTTCGACATCCCCGCCGGCCCGCTCGACCAGGCCCTGGTGCGCTTCGCGCAGCAGGCCGGCGTCACGCTGTCGATGGACGCCTCGCGCCTGGCCGGCCTGCGCATCGAGGGCCTGCGCGGCAGCCACGGGGTGGACGAGGGCTTCGCGCAACTGCTGCGCGGCAGCGGCCTGCGCGCCGTGCGCAGCGCGGGCGGCTACGTGCTGGCGGCGGCCGAGCCCGCCGCGGCAGCGCCCGCCGCCGCCCAGGACGCCGCCTCGCTCGCCACCGTGACCGTCAGCGCCGACGCCGAGCGCAGCGCCGCCACCGAGGGCACCGGCTCCTACACCACGCAGTCCACCAGCACCTCGACGCGGTTGAACCTCTCGCCGCGCGAGACGCCGCAGTCCATCAGTGTCATCACCCGCCAGCGCATCGACGACCAGGGCCTGACCCAGCTCACCGACGTGATCGCGCAGACGCCGGGCCTGGTCGTGGCCCAGGGCGGCAACACCGGCAGCGACAGCTCGCCCATCTACTCGCGCGGCTTCGGCGTGGACACCTACCTCGTCGACGGCGTGCGCCAGCTCAACTCCGGCTACACCGACATCTTCCAGACCTACGACATCGCCACGGTCGACCGCGTGGAGGTGCTGCGCGGCGCCAGCGGCCTGATGAGCGGCATCGGCACGCCGGGCGCGGCCATCAACGTGATCCGCAAGCGGCCGGTGGCCGGCTTTCAGGCCATCGTGCGCGGCGAGCTCGGCTCGTGGGCGCACCGGCGCGCCGAGGCGGACATCTCCACCCCGCTGAACGAGGCCGGCACCGTGCGCGGCCGGCTGATCGCCGCCATGCAGAAGAGCGACTCGTACATCGACCGCCTGGAGGAAGAGCGCAAGGTGCTCTACGGCGTGGTCGAGGCCGACCTGACGCCCGACACGCGCGTGCACGCCGGCTTCTCGTGGCAGCGCATGGAGTCCACCGGCCACGCGCGCGGCGGCCTGCCGGCCTACTACAGCGACGGCACGCGCACGCACTGGCGCGTCTCCGATTCGGCCGCCGCCGACTGGGCCAGCTCGTACCGCCGCTACGGCAGCGTCTTCGCCGGCATCGAGCACCAGCTCGCGCCGGACTGGAAGCTCAAGGCCACCGCCATCCGCAGCTGGACGATCTACGACGAGGTGCTCGGCTATGCCAGCGGCGGCAATCCCAACCGCTTCACCGGCGCGGGCGTGAGCCTGTGGGCCGGCCGCTGGGCGGCCGATCCGCGCCAGGACACGCTGGACGTGCAGGTCACCGGCAAGTTCGACGCGCTCGGCCGCAAGCACGACCTCGTCTTCGGCGCCGAGGCCTCGCGCGCCACCTACACCACGCCGGGCTACAACCTCTGGTACTTCGACGGCTGGAGCAGCGCGATCCCCAACATCCACCTGTGGAACGGCGCCTGGCCCGCGCAGCCCTACAACCCGGCGAACAGCATGCTGACCTCGGACGAGCGGCTGTACAGCGCCTACGGCACGCTGCGCTTCCGCCCCGCCGACAGCCTGGCCGTGCTGGTGGGCGCGCGCGTGACCGACTGGCGCCGCGACCAGAGCACCACCACCTTCCGCACCGGCCGCACCACCTACAACGACCGCGGCGAGCGCGGCGAGGTCACGCCCTACGCCGCGCTGGTCTGGGACTTCAGCCGCGACTGGAGCGCCTACGCGAGCTACACCGACATCTTCAAGCCGCAGAGCTACAAGACGGTGAGCGGCGAATTCATCGATCCGCAGACCGGCGCCAGCTACGAGGTGGGCGTGAAGGGCAGCGTGCTGGACGACCGGCTGAACGTCAGCGCCGCGCTCTACAAGGCCAAGCAGGACAACCTCGCGGTCGCGATCCCCAACACCTTCGCGCCCGACGGCTCGACGGCCTACGAGGCCAAGTCGGGCACCAGCACGCGCGGCTTCGAGGTGGAAGTCAGCGGCGAATTGCGGCCGGGCTGGCAGCTGTCGGCCGCCTTCGCGCGCAACATGACGCGCGACCGCGAGGGCAAGAACCCGCTGACCCAGGTGCCGCAGAACACCCTCAAGCTGGCCACCAGCTACCGCATCGCCGGCATCGGCCACGGCCTGACGGTGGGCGGCGCGCTGCGCTGGCAGAGCGAGATCTACAGCGACAACATGGGCCC
>NZ_JBIQNC010000096.1:0-18365 GCF_044462705.1 Xenophilus sp. | reverse complement strand
CCCCTTGCAGGGGGTTGCCGGAGCGGAACGAAGTCCGCGCAGGCTGGGGGTGGTCAACGATACGTCGCGTCGAAGCGCGACTGCAGGTACGCCTGGGCCGTGATCGGCGCGTAGCGCGGCTGCGCGCCGGCCGGCACGCACGAGGGGATCGCGCTGACCACCGCATCCGGGTTCGGATCGAGGAAGAAGGCGATCGAGTAGCGCTCGGCCGCCGGCCGCAGCACGCGGTGCGGCGTCGAGAGGTACACGTCATGGGTCCAGCGCATCAGGCAGTCGCCGATGTTGCAGACGAAGGCGCCGGGCAGCGGCGGCACGTCGATCCACTCGTCGCGCGAGCGGCCCTGCACCTGCAGGCCCGACACGCCGTCGGTGGCCAGCAGCGTGACGTTGCCGTAGTCGGTGTGCGCGCCGGCGCCCACGCCTTCCGGCGCACCGCCGCCGGCGGGGTAGTGCAGCAGCCGCAGCGTGGCCAGTGGCCGGTCGATCTTGTCGGCGAAGAAGTCCTCCGGCAGGCCGAGGTCGATCGCGAAGGCCGCGTGCAGCCGGCAGGCGGCTGCGTACACCGCGTCGAAGTACGCCTGCACCGCCTCGCGCCAGCCGGGCAGCCCGGACGGCCAGGCGTTGGGCGGGCGCGTGGCCTCGTCGGTCCAGATGAGGTTGAAGGCCTCCTTGCGGTCGCCGCCCTGCGTCTCGTCCAGCGCCTCCACGCCCATGCCCACGTAGCCGCGGTTGTGGCTGAGCGAGGCATACGCCAGCGCCGCCTTGTCGGCCGCGGGCTGCGCGAAGAAGCGGCGGCTGGCGGCGAAGGCGCCGTCCACCGCGGCCTGCGGCACGCCGTGGCCGGTGACGGCGAAGAAGCCGATGCCGCGGCAGGCGGCGCCCACCTCGGCCGCCACGCGCCGCCGCGCGGCGGGGTCGGGCGAGGCCAGGTCGGCGATGTCGATCAGGGGCAGGAGGGTCGTCATGGTTCGTTCGCTCGTTCAACGTTGCAGGCTCAGCCGGTAGCGGAAGGCATCGGCGCGGTAGACGGCGTGCTCCACCTGCACCGGCGTGCCGGCCGCGTCGTGCACGATCCGTTCCACCTCCAGCACGGGCGCGCCGGCGGCGATGCGCAGCAGCTTCGCGTCGGCCGTCCGGGCGGTGCCGGCGCCGATCTCCAGGTCGGCGCGGCCGATGGCCAGCCCGCCTTCGTGCTCGAAGACGTCGATCAGGTCGCGCTGCGCGAAGTCCACCCGCGCGAGGCGCGCGCCCAGGGCGGCGAGAAGCCAGGAGTGGTTGACCGACAGCGGCTCGCGGTTCAGGTAGCGCAGCGTCTGCAGGTGGTACACGGCGCTGCCGACCGGCAGGCCCAGCTTGCGCGCCACCTCGGCCGGCGCGCGGATCTCGCGCCAGGCCAGGCGCCGGTTGCTCACGGCATGGGCGTCGCCGGCCATGGCCTCCTGCAGGCCCTGCAGGCGCTTCAGGCTCTGCGCCGCCTTCGGGTGCGAGACGAACGCCCCTTTTCCGTGCAGCTTGACGATCAGCCCCTCGGCCTGCAGCGTGCCCAGCGCCTGCCGCACCGTGATGCGGCTGACGCCGTGCGCGGCCTGCAGCTCGGACTCGGAAGGCAGCTTGGCGCCCGGCGCCAGGCGCCCGTCGAGGATGGCGGCCTTCAGGGTGTCGCGCAGGCGGGCGTGCAGCGGCTGCGGAATGTCAGCCATGGCGGGTCCTTTCCTGGTTGGCATGCTGTTTGCATGGCTTGTTATAACTTGTCATAACAAGTAGATTCCGGCACCTCCAGGGTGCTTTCTTTCGTCCGTCCGTCTTCACAACCGATCGAGGAAACGACCATGCCGACCCGCACCGCTCCCGCCTCTTCTTCTGCCCTTGCCCGCCGCGCGCTGCTGGGCGCCGCGCTCGCCGGCTGCCTGGCCGCCGCGGCGCCGGGCGCCGCGCTCGCGCAGGGCAAGCCGATCACGCTGATTGTGCCGTTCGCCGCCGGCGGCGGCGTCGATGCGACGGCGCGCCTGGTCAACACGAAGCTCGGCGAGGTGCTGGGCCAGCCGGTGCTGATCGAGAACGTGGCCGGCGCGGCCGGCACCATCGGCACGCAGAAGGCGGCGCGCTCCGCGCCCGACGGGCTGACCCTGCTGTTCGCGGTCGCCAGCCCGCTGAATGTGGCGCCGCTGGTCAACCCCTCTGCGGTGCGCTACGACACCTTCAAGGACTTCACGCCCATCGCCACGGTGGGCGTCTCGCCCTTCGTGCTGGTCGGCCGGGCCAACCTGCCGGCGGCCGACGCGGCGGGGCTCATCGAGTACGCCAGGGCCCATCCCGGCACGCTGAACTTCGGCACCGACGGCGTGGGCACCTCGCTGCACGTCACGGCCGAGCTGATCAAGCAGCGTGCCGGCATCGACATCGTGCACGTGCCCTACAAGTCCGGCCCGCAGGTGCTGACCGACGTGGCCGGCGGCCAGCTCGACCTGGCGGTGCTGCCGCTGTCGCTGGCGCTGCCCTTCATCCAGGACGGCAAGGTCCGGGGCCTGGGCGTGACCTCGAAGGCGCGCGCCGCCATCGCGCCCAAGGTGCCGGCGCTGGCCGAGACGCCGGCGCTGAAGGACCTGGAGGTCGATTCGTGGCTGGGTATCCTCGCCCCCGCCGGCCTGCCGGCGCCGCAGGCCGCGAAGCTCGCGCAGGCGGTCGAAACGACGATGAAGGACCCGGACGTGGTGCGCCGCCTCGCCGAGATCGCGGTGCGTCCGCTGGTGCTCGCCGGCCCGGCCTTCGGCGACTACCTGGCGAAGGAACGCCGCACCGTGCAGGACGTGGTGACCAAGGCCAACATCAAGGCGGAATAAGGAGCGCCCCCTTTCGTGACACTGCTCGCCCACGCCTGGATCATCGCGCCCGTCGTGCTGCTGGCCGGCGCGCTGATCGGTGCCACGGGCATCGGCGGGGTGCTGGTGGTGCCGGTGCTCACCACGCTGGGGCAGGTGCCGGCGCCGCAGGCGATCGCGGCCTCGTCGCTGGCCTTCCTGCTGCCCGCGCTGGTGGCGCTGGGGCCGCTGCGGCGCCAGCCGTCGCTGGCGCTGCGCTGCTGGCCGGTGCTGGCGGGGGCGCTGGCCGGCGCGGTGGTGGGCGCATGGCTGGTGCGCTGGCTGCCGGCCAAGGCGTTGATGACCGGCGTGACGGCGCTGGTGCTGCTGGCCGGCTGGCGCGGGCTGCGCGCGGCGCCGCAGCACGCCGCCCCGGGCGACGTCACGCTGGGCCCGGCCGCGCTGGCGGCGCTGGGGCTGGCGGTGGGCGTGGGCTCGGCGCTCACCGGCACCGGCGGGCCGGTGCTGCTGCTGCCGGCGCTGATGCTGCTGCGCCAGCCGCTGCTGTTCTCGGTGGTGGCGGCGCAGGCGGTGCAGTTGCCCGTCGCGCTGTCGTCCGGCGCGGTGCACGCGCTGGCCGGGCGGCTCGACTGGACGCTGGCCGCGCTGTGCGGCGTGCTGCTGCTGGCCGGCTCGCTGGCGGGGCAGCGCGCGGCGCGGCGGCTGCCGGTGCACCGGCTGCAGCGCGGCGTGGCCGTGCTGCTGCTGGTCACCGGCGCCTGGTTCGTCTGGCTGCTCCTGGCGCGCTGAACACGAGACATTGCGAGGACTTCTTCCCATGCTGACCCCCGAACGACTCCAGCCCGCCGCGGGTGCCCCGCTCCTGATCGCCCCCGGCCGCCTGCTGCGTCCCGACGGCGTGCACGAAGGCTGGGCCGTGGCGGTGCAGGACGGCCGCTTCGCGCAGGTCGCGCCCGCCGCCGAGCTGCGGGCGGCCTGCCCCGGCGCGCCGCTGCTCGAGCTGCCGCAGCACCTGCTGATGCCGGGCCTGGTCGACACGCACACGCACCTCACGCAGAGCTTCGGCAAGGCGCTGGCCTTCGGCGAGCCCTCGGAGATCTTCAAGCGCATCTGGGTGCCGATGGAAGGCGTGCTGGACGAGCGCGCCGCGTACCTCTCGGCCAAGCTGGCGGCGCTGGAGTCGCTGCGCGGCGGCTTCACCACCGTGGTCGATGCCGGCACGCGCTCCGAGGAGGGGCTGGGCGGCGTGGCGCAGGCGGCGCGCGAGGCGGGCATCCGCTGCGTGCTGGGGCTGATCTGCAACGACGCCGGCAACACCGAAGGCGAGGCCGGCGTGCGGCGCATCCTCGACCGCGCCGCGGCCTTCCTGCGCGGCTTCGAGCACGACCCGCTCGTGCACCCCTCGCTCGCCATCTCCATCCCCGAGGCGGCGAGCGACCGCATGCTGCACGACGTCGCGGCGCTGGCGAAGGAGGCCGGCCGCCGCTTCCAGACCCACGTCAACGAGCACCTGGCCGCCGTGGAGCGCTCGCTGGTGGCGCGCGGCCTGCGCCCGCTGGAGCTGCTGCACGCCGTCGGCGCCCTCAACGACAGCGCCCTGCTGGCGCACGCCACGCTGCTCACCCACCGCGAACTGGGCCTGCTGCAGGGCAGCGGCGCCGCCGTCGCCTACAACCCGGTCGCCAGCGCGTGGAAGGGCAACGCGGTGCTCGACGCCGGCATGCTGCAACTGCTGAGCGTGCCCTTCGGCCTGGGCACCGACGGCACGCGCGCCGACGCCTTCCGCCTGATGGACGCGGCCGAGACCACGCAGCGCCTGACGCATGGCCTGGCCAACGGCGACTCCTCCTGCGGCGCCGGCTGGACCTGGCTGGACCACGGCACCCACCGCGGCGCCGATGCGGCCGGCCTGGGCGCGCTCACCGGCCGCATCGAGGCCGGGCTCGCCGCCGACTTCCTGCTCGTGGACCTGGACGTGCCCGAGTTGCTGCCGAGTTGGGACCTGGGCTGGGAACTGGTGCGGCTGGCGAACCGCGACCAGATCGACGCCGTGTTCGTGAACGGCGCGCTGCGCCTGTGGCAGGGCTGGCCGGTGGACTGGGACGCCCGCGCGCTGATGCGCGAGGTGGCCGGGGTGGCGCGCCGCGACGTGGCGCGCGCCCCCCTCCAACGGGTGCACCCGGTGTCGGACGCGCACCGCGCGCAGCACGCGCCTGCCGCAGGGCGCTGAGGCCGCCCGGCGGCTACGATGGCCGCATGCCTGTCCGCCTCGCCGCCATGCTGCTGGCCGCCGCGCTGGGCGCAGGCGGCCGGCGAGCCGAAGCGGAACTGGTTCGACGATCCCTTCTTCCAGCTCAGCCGCGGCCTGCCCGCCTGCCCCGTGCCCGAGGGTCCCGTCTACACCGAGGCCGAGCGCCGCGAGCAGATGCACTCGCGCCTGGAGCGCGGCACAAGCTGCTGGCTGGCAGGCCGCTGCGCCGAGCCCAACGCCTATGCCTACGACCGCCGCATCGCCGAGGCGGTGCGGCCGGCGCTGGCGGCCGTGCCCGGCGTGCGGCGCGCCAGCGTGTGGGTGACGGTGCAGCGGCGCTGGGTCTACCTGCAAGGTTGCGTGCCTTCGCGTACCCTCGCACGTCGCCTGGAGCGCGCCGCCCGCGGCCTGCCCGAGGTGGAGAAGGTGGTGACCGACCTCATGCCCGGCACGCGCGGCCGCCCGCCCTATCCGGTGGCCGCGCCCTGAGCACGGCCGGCACGCCACGACGACAACGCCGAAGAACAACGACCGGCGGGGCCCGCGCCCCGCGTCCGCATGACCGACCGCAAAGACCATCTCGACGGCCGCGCCGTCACCCTGCTCGTGGCCTGCTGCGCCTTCTGGGGCCTGCAGCAGATCCTTATCAAGACCACCGTCGGCGAGGTGCCGCCCATGTGGCAGGCCGCGCTGCGCATGGGCGGCGCGACGCTGCTGCTGTGGCTGTGGTGCCTGTGGCGCGGCGTGCCGCTGTTCGAGCGCGACGGCACGCTGCCCGGCGGCCTGCTGGCCGGGCTGCTGTTCACCGGCGAGTTCGTGTGCATCTACCTGGGCCTGCAGCACACCACCGCCTCGCGGCTGACGGTGTTCCTCTACAGCTCGCCGTTCTGGGTGGCGCTGCTGCTGCCGCGGCTGGTGCCCGTCGAGCGGCTGCGCGGCGTGCAGTGGGCCGGCCTGGCGGTGGCCTTCGCGGCCGTGTTCCTCGCGTTCAGCGAAAGCTTCGGCCACCCGGTGGAAGGGCAGCTCTACGGCGATGCCCTGGCCCTGGCGGCCGGCGTGCTGTGGGGGCTGACGACGCTGGTGATCCGCGCCAGCCGGCTGGCCACGGCCAGCGCCGAGAAGACGCTGTTCTACCAACTGGCGGTCACGGCGGTGCTCGTTCCCTTCGCGTCCGTCGCGCGCGGCGAGGCGTGGCGCCTGGACTATTCCGCCTACGCCTGGTTCTCCATCGCGCTGCAGACCCTGGTCGGCGCCTTCGCCAGCTACCTGGCCTGGGTCTGGATGCTGCGCCACTACCCGGCCACGCGCATCTCCTCCTTCACCTTCCTCACGCCGCTGTTCGCGCTGGTGTTCGGCGTGGCGCTGCTGGGCGAGCCGCTGACGCTGCGGCTGGCCGTGGCGCTGGCCGGCGTGGCGCTGGGCATCGTGCTGGTGAACCGGCGGGTGGCCGCGAATCGGGAGGCCGCCGCATGAACTTCCAGACCGTGCTCGACGACATCGCCGAAGCCCTGGCGCCCGAGGCCGGGCGCGAGGGCGAGGTGGCCCGCTACATCCCCGCGCTGGCACGGGTCGACGCGCGGCGCTTCGGCATCGCGCTGCGCACCCGCGAGGGCGAGGAGGCGGCCGCCGGCGACGGCCGTACGCCCTTCTCGATCCAGAGCATCTCCAAGCTTTTCACGCTGACGCTGGCGATGCGCCACCTGCCCGAGGCGGCGCTGTGGGAGCGCATCGGCCGCGAGCCCTCGGGCAACCCGTTCAACTCGCTGGTGCAGCTCGAGAGCGAGCACGGCAAGCCGCGCAACCCCTTCATCAATGCCGGCGCCATCGCCGTGGCCGACCGCATCGTGAGCCTCTACGGCGGCGACGCGAAGGGCTCGCTGGCCGGCTTCATGAGCCACCTGGCCGGCGAGCCGGTGGACTTCGACCGCGAGGTCGCGGCCTCGGAAGCGTCCACGGGTTTCCGCAACGTCGCGCTGGCCAACTTCATGAAGAGCTTCGGCAAGCTCGACCACGACGTGGGCGCCGTGCTGGACCTGTACTTCCACCAGTGCGCGCTGTCGATGAGCTGCCTGCAGCTCGCCCGCGCCGCCGGCTACCTGTGCCGCGACGGCGTGCATCCCTTCGACGCCGGCGAGAACGTGGTGACAGAGCGCCAGGCGCGCCGCATCAACGCGCTGATGCTCACCTGCGGCACCTACGACGCGGCGGGCGACTTCGCCTTCCGCATCGGCCTGCCCTGCAAGAGCGGCGTGGGCGGCGGCATCGTCGCCGTGGTGCCCGACCGGCTGACGCTGGCCGTGTGGTCGCCCGCGCTCGACGCGACGGGCAACTCGCTGCTGGGCATGAAGGCACTGGAGATGTTCGCCGCGCGTACCGGGCTGTCGGTGTTCTAGCGACACTCCCACATCGCGCTTTTCATCCAACAAGGAGACACCGCATGCCCGCCGCCCCCGCCTTCACCGACCCCGCCGCCCACCTGCCGCAGGACGCCGCCCGCGCGATGCTGGTCGGGCGCCTGTGGCAGCCCGGCGTGGGGCCGGTGCCGGTCGCCGTGCGCGGCGACGCGCTGCACGACCTCTCGCGCCTCGCGCCCACCGCGAGCGAGCTGCTGGAGGCCGAAGCGCCCGCCGACGCGGTGCGCCGCGCGCTGGACGACGGCACGGCGCCGCGCATCGCCGGCCTGGCCGACGCGCTGCGCAACAGCGAGGCCGCCGCACAGGACGCTTCCCGCCCCTGGCTGCTGGCGCCGTGCGACCTGCAGGCCGTCAAGGCCAGCGGCGTCACCTTCGTCGCCAGCCTGCTGGAGCGCGTGATCGAGGAGCAGGCGCGCGGCGACGCCTCCCGGGCCGAGGCCATCCGCGC
The DNA here is from genome assembly GCF_044462705.1 of Xenophilus sp. Taxonomy (NCBI): domain Bacteria; kingdom Pseudomonadati; phylum Pseudomonadota; class Betaproteobacteria; order Burkholderiales; family Comamonadaceae; genus Xenophilus; species Xenophilus sp. The sequence continues at coordinate 10,433 of NZ_JBIQNC010000096.1, read as the reverse complement.
GGGCCTGGCCGGCGTGCTGGGCGACAACCTGGCCGGCATCGTGCCCGGCTCGGCGCAGGCCGCGCAGGTCAAGGAACTGCTGATCGCGCAGGGCGCCTGGTCGCAGTACCTGGAAGTGGGCATCGGCCCCGACGCCGAGATTTTCACCAAGGCCCCGGTGCTGGCCGCGGTGGGCACCGGCGCCGACGTCGGCATCCATCCCGTGTCGGCCTGGAACAACCCGGAGCCCGAGGTCGTGCTGGCCGTGGACAGCCGTGGCCGCGTCAAAGGCGCGGCGCTCGGCAACGACGTGAACCTGCGCGACGTGGAAGGCCGCAGCGCGCTGCTGCTGGGCAAGGCCAAGGACAACAACGCCTCCTGCGCCATCGGGCCCTTCATCCGCCTGTTCGACGCGCACTTCGGCATCGACGCGGTGCGCCGCATCACCGTGGGCCTGAAGGTCGAGGGCCCGGAGGGCTTCGTGCTCGAGGGCAGCAGCTCGCTGGCGAGGATCAGCCGCGACCCGCTCGACCTGGTGTCGCAGGCCATCGGCCCGCACCACGCCTATCCCGACGGCTTCATGCTCTTCCTGGGCACCATGTTCGCGCCCACGCAGGACCGCCACGGCCCCGGCCAGGGCTTCACCCACGTGGTGGGCGACCGCGTCGCCATCTCGGCGCCGGAGCTGGGCGCGCTGGTCAACCGCGTGGTGCACGCCGACCAGGCGCCGCGCTGGGCGTTCGGCATCGGCGCGCTGATGCGCAACCTGGCCGGGCGCGGGCTGCTGGGCTGAACCGACCCTACAGCGGCAGGCAGTGCAGCCGCACGGCGGGCGACTGCAGCCGCTCGGCGAACCAGCCGTCGCGCGCCGGCGAGATCAGCGCGGCCAGCCCGGTCATCAGCGCGACGCTGTCGCCGGCCTTGGCGTCGCGGTAGCACTTGCCCAGGTTGTCCAGGCTGGCGCGCAGGGCCGCGGCCTGCTGCGCGTCGCTCTTCTCCAGCGTGGCCGCATGCTGCTTCAGCCACTCCTCGTAGGCCGGCAGCGTCTGCTGCGGCAGCTTGGCCGCCTCGTCCTTCGGGACCATGGTGGCGTAGAGCTGCTGCAGGCTGGCGCTGCCGGCCTGGCCCATCTTCAGGTTCACCTCGTAGCGGGCCTCGAAGGCGCCCTGGCGCCAGATCACCTGCCGGATGCGGTAGTCCAGCGCGCCCGTCTCGCCGCCCAGCGTGCGCACCAGCTCGCGCGCCCGGGCGTTGTCCGCGTCCTGCGCGAAGTCGGCAGACAGGGCCTTGGCGATGTCTGCGTCGTCGGGAAAGCGGATGTCTGCACCGCAGGCAGCCAACAGCAGCGCGGCGCCCGCCGATGCGGCGGCGGCCAGGCGGCGGGGGAAGCGGAAATGGGGGAGAGACGGGAAGCGAAAACAAGGCATGGGATGCGGACGGGACAGTCGGAACGGCCCCGAGTGTCGGGCGGCGAGAGGCCGGATCCTGTCGGACGCGTCCTGCATGGCGCACGCGCGAACTGTCTTAATCGTTAGATTTTGTTTTCGAAAAGGAACTCCTGAGCGCGGACTTTCGTTGCATCGGGTCCGCCGGCGGTTGACAGAGATTGTCAGGATCGAACCGGCAAAAAGCCCGGATTCAGGCCGCATGTGTGCGCAAAAAAGATACTTAAGTATTGATTTCCTGGCGACTCGTCCCACCGGATGAGGAGGCCGCGCGTGAAGGTGGCCGCTCACCCGCCATGAAAACCGGAGTGACTTTCGTCACGCGATTCGGTGTTGACAACAGCAAGATGTAAGTGAATGTCTATCGAACACCGGTTTACATCTTGGTGGTGAACTGTCATGAGGGGTGGCTAGATTGCGTCCCGTGGTCCGCACCGGACTGCGTTTCTCAATCCCTTTCCTCGCATCCCTCAAGGAGTGAACACATGAAGAAACTCATCGCAGCCGGCGCCGTCGCGTTCGTCGCCACCTTCAGCGCCTCGGTCTTCGCCCAGACCGTCGCCATCCCCGGCATCGGCAAGGGCTCGATGGGCTCGACGGTGGAAAACACCCGCATCACGCTGTCGGGCAACAAGGCCAGCAACGTCATCACCAGCGGCGGCTCCGGCTCGGTGGCAGCCAAGGGCGTGAACATCGAGGCCAGCGCCCTGGCCAACGTGAACAGCGTGAACATCAAGGGCTCGACGGTGAAGAACAGCCGCATCACCCTGACCGACAACACGGCCGACAACATCATCACCTCGGGCGGCGCCGTCGCCAACGTGAACAGCGTCAACATCGAGTAAGCCCGATGACCGCCGCGGGGCCCGCCGGGCCGGCCGCGGCAGCGCTTCCTCCCGGTGCGCCGCGGGCGCACCGGGGTCGAACCCAGACACCGACGCGCGGGAGATCGCCTTGCTGCCCATGGAACTCAGGAAAAAGACGCTGGCGTCGCTGATCGTGATCGGCTTCGCCTCGGCGACGACCGTCACGTCGGTGGCCCAGGAGATCGTGCTGCACGGTCCGGACTGGGGCAAGAGCAGCCCCGGCAGCGACGTCAAGGGCGACACGCGCGCCACCTCGGCCGGCAACCGCGCGCCGGCGCGCATCACCGCCTCGGGCGGCAAGGTGTCGGCGCTGGCCGGCATGGCGGGCTCGCTGTCCGTCGTCTCCACCGCGCAGGCCAACACCGCCGGCCTGTCCGCACTGAACATCGACAGCACGCGCATCGACGTGCTGAACAACCAGGTCCAGGGCTTCGTCAACGCCGTCGGCGGCGTGGCCAGCGCCAACAGCGCCCTGGTCTCGGGCGGCGACGGCCGCCGCGAACTGTCTTCCAGCCGCATCCGCATCACCGACAACACGGCGCGCGACATCGACGCCTACGGCGGCCAGGGCTCGCTGGCCGCGGGCGCGATCGTCTCGGCGCAGCTGCCGGGCCGGGCCTCGGGCAACAGCCTGCTGGCCGACCAGACCGACCTGCGGCAGCTCGAATTCCTCAGCACGCGCAACACGGCGCAGGGCCTGCAGTCCATCGGCGGATCGGCGCTGGCCAATGCGGTCACCGCCTCGCGCAGCACGGTGGAGGACAGCCGCATCGCGCAGACCGACAACACCGGCCGCAACGTGCGCTCCGGCGGCGGCTCCGGCGCGCTCGGCGCGGGCGTGCTGGCCCAGGCGGACCTCACGGGCACCTCCGCCGCCAACGCGGTGCTGCTGTCCAACAGCCGCCTGCAGGGCGCGCGCGTCGATCACCAGCGCAACGAGGCCGACGGCCTGCAGTCGCTCGGCGGCACCGCGCTGGCCAACAGCCTCAACGTGGGCGACGTGCAGGGCGGCGGGCTGCAGCAGTACCGCGCCCGCTTCACCGGCAACCGCGCACAGGACGTGACGGCCAACGGCGGCGAGGGCTCGCTGCTGATGGGCGCGCTGGCGGACGTGAAGGCCAGCGCGGCGGCACTGGCCAACAGCGTCTCGATCCAGGGCAGCGAGGTGGCGAGCGGCGCGCGCCACACGCTCGCCGACAACCGCGCGCAGCGGGTGCACGCCGTGGGCGGCGCCGCGGCCGCCAACAGCATCTGGCTGCAGGACTCGACCGCTCGAAACAGCAACGCCACGCTCTCGCGCAACGTGGCGAGCGACGTCAGCACCTCCGGCGGCAGCGCCAGCCTGGTCGGCGGCGCCGTCGGCCAGTTCGAGCGCAACGGCCGCTCGCTGGCCAACAGCCTGGTGCTGGATGCGCGCTCCACGCTGGAGGGCACGCCCGCCACGCTGAGCGACAACGAGGCGCACGGCGTGCGCGGCTCCGGCGGCCTGGCGGCGGCGAACAGCGCGTTGCTGAGCAGCGCCACGATGCGCAACGGGCGCATCTCCATCACCGGCAACACCGCGCGCAACGTCCAGTCGAACGGCTTCGAGGGCAGCGCCGCCGGCGGGCTGCTGTTCTCGTCGAAGCAGAACGCGATGGCGCTGGCCAACAGCCTCGGCGTGTTCGGCTCCACGGTAGACGCCTCCTCGGTCTCGCTCGCCGATAACACCGCCACCGACCTGTCGGCGCAGGGCGGCAGGCTGGTCGCCAACAGCGTGAGCGTGGAACGCGGCGAAGGGGCGGGCTCGACGCTGTCGGCCGCCACGCGCGTGGCGGGCAACACCGCCTCGCAGGTGTCCACCGGCGCCAGCTCGATGGCCGGCCCCGGCAAGGCCTTCAGCGAGGAGAGCGTCGCCCGCGCCGCGACCAACGCGGTGGTGCTGTACGAGAACAGCCGCGTCGACAGCGGCTCGCCGCTGAACGTCAGCGACAACCGCGCCACGCAGGTCGCGGCCATCGGCGGCACGGCGCTGGTCAACGCGCTGGGCGCCTACCGCGATGCCGCCGTCAGCGGCAGCCCCATCACCCTCAGCGGCAACCGGGCCGACGACGTGCGCACCGGTGGCGTGTACGGCCAGGTGGCCGGCATCGGCTCGGCCAAGAACGGCATCCTGGTGGCCAACGGCGTCTACCTCGAGGGCGAGAACGGCGTGCGGCTCTCGGGCTCGCCGGTCGCCATCCGCGAGAACACGGCGCAGTCGCTCAACGCCGACGGCGGCCGCGTCAACGCCAACGCCCTGGCCATCAACGGGCGGGGCGAGGTGCAGGGCACGCCCATCACGCTGTCGGACAACCGCGCCGAGAACGTGACCAGCGAAGGCAAGGAAGGCACCTTCGCCGGCCATGCGGTCATCGACCGCGGCGTGGGCTACGCCAGCGCCAACGCGGTGCAGGTGATGGGCGCGCTGCGCGCCGGCAGCCTGCAGCTGCTGGGCAACACGGCCTCGCGCGTCACGGCCGAGAAGGGCGTGGCGCTGGCCAACAGCTTCATGGTCGACAACGACGGCTCGGCGCAGGGCGTGCACGCCACCATCGCCGGCAACAGCGCGGACGAGGTGCGCACCCGCGACGGCAAGACGGCGCTGGCCAACAGCGTGCTGAACGAGGGGCGCATCGACGGCTCGCAGCTCTCGATCGCGGCCAACCGCAGCGGCGCGCAGGCCGACGACGGCGATGCCGCCGCGGCGAGCGTGCGCAACCGCAAGAGCGGCCACATCGCCGGCTCGCAGATCGCCATCACCGGCAACCAGGGCAGCGTGTCGGGCAAGGGCACGGCCAACGGGGTGGACAACGGCGGCTCGATCGGCGGCAGCCGCATCGCCATCGTCGGCAACCGCGGCAGCGCGCGCGGCGGCGGCACGATCAACAGCGTGGTCAACGGCGGCACCATCGCCGGCGGGCAGATCACCATCCTGGGCAACCAGGGCAGCGCCGACAGCGGCGGCGTGGCCAACTCGGTGCACAACGAGGGCCGCATCGGCGGCAGCAACATCGTGATCGCGGGCAACAGCGGCACGGCCCGCGGCGGCACGGTCAACAGCGTGCGCAACAGCCGCACCGGCAACATCGTCGCCAGCAACATCGCGATCGTCGGCAACCGCGGCACCACCAACGGCGGCGGCACCGTCAACAGCGTGGACAACCGCGGGCTGATGACCGGCAGCGTGACCATCGCCGGCAACCAGGGCACGGCGGTGCAGGGCGGCACGGTCAACTCGCTGGTCAACCGCGGCGTGATGACCGGCGCCGTGGTGATCGCGGGCAACCGGGGAACGGCCATGGCCGGCGGCGTGTCCAACTCGGTCATCAACCGGGGCGCGATCGCCGGCGTCGTCACCATCGTGGGCAACCAGTCGACGGCGGGCGTGGGCATGACCACCGGCACCGTCCGCACCACCGGCGGCGTGATGGCCGGCGCGGCCGGCGTCACCGGCAACACGCCCTGGGCCGCCAACGTCGGCTACACGGTCACGGCACCGTCCACCGGCGTCATCAACCGCTCCGTCACCGTCGGCCCGGCCGTGACGGTGCTGAACATGTGACCGGCGCCGGGGCCGGGAAGGAGAACCGCATGCGCACCCTTGCTCGCATCGCCATGGCCGCCGCCGCAGCGTCGGCCGCCTGCTGCGCCAGCGCGCAGCTGGTCAACTACAACGAGTCGCTCTCGGCCTACCGCGACCTGCGCGACGGCGGCGTCAAGCTCGTCGACGGCGTGACGCCGGCGGTGTCCGCCCGCGCCAGCGTCGCGCGCGCCATCGCCAAGGACAAGATCGTCGAGCAGGCCGCGCTGGTGCAGCCCGACGGCACGCTCAAGCTGCCGTCGAACCAGACCAACCTGGTGATCCGCACCGACTACAGCAACGTGACCCAGGGCGCCGACGGCACGGTCCGCGTGGCCAGCCCGTCCATCCAGGGCAACGTCAACGGCAACGTGACGCTGTACGTGGACGGGCAGGGCGTCGAGAACATCACCGTGCTGAACAACGGCCGCTGAGGGCGGCCGCAGCCCGCGCGCCGCACCGGCCGGCCGCGCGGCAACGAACAACGACAACACTTCCTCGCATCGAATGACACCCCGCACAAGGACCCGCCTTCGCCTCGGGACGCTCTGCCTGTCGCTGCTCGTGCTCGCCGGCTGCGCGACCACCGACAACGCGATCAGCGACGCAAACAAGCTCATGGCCGAGCGCGAGGCGGCCAAGGAGCTGCCCTCGGCCAACCTCAGCGCCTACGCCAACGCGCTGGGCTGCTTCGGCCACATGCTCGACATCTACAAGGACGGCGATCCGGTGGTCTACATCCAGACCCGCAACATCGCCGACGCGACCAACCTGTCGCACCCGCTGGTGGGCGCCGAGATCCCGGGCGACATCACGGAGATGGTGCGCACCGCCGTCAACCGCATCGGCGCGCGCGTGGTCTACGTGCCCTACCACCCGGACTACCTGATCTCGCAGGCGCAGCTGGGCGCGCGCTTCGGGGTGACGATGCCGGACTTCCTCATCACCGGCGCGCTCACCGAGTTCGACCGCGCGCTGTCCGGCGCGGGGCGTTCCAACTCGGCCAGCGTCGAGTTCGGCAACGGCAAGGGCGAGACCAACATCGGCGCCGACTTCAAGCGCACCGCCATCCTGTCCTCGCTCGCGCTGGACCTGAACCTGGTGAGCTTCAGCACGCAGCAGATGGTGCCGCGCGTGCAATCGGCCAACGTCATCCGCGTGCTGAACCTGAGCACCGAGGACAACGCCAGCCTCGGCTTCTACGGCGACTCCTTCGGCTTCAAGCTGGAGGGCAAGTACCTGCAGGGCCGGCACTCGGCCATCCGCACGCTGGTCGACCTGAGCGTGCTGGAGCTGATGGGCAAGGCCACCAATACGCCCTACTGGCGCTGCATCCCCGCCGGCGCGCAGGACCCGGTGGTGCTGGAGAACATGCGCGCCGCCTTCGAGCGGCTGTCGCCGGAGCTGAAGATCGGCCTGGTGCAGGTGATGCTGCAGAAGTACGGCCAGCAGGTCACTGTGACGCAGAAGCTGGACGACCCGACGCGCGAGGCGATCCGCACGGTCTATTCGCAGCGCTTCCCGCAACTGGGCGAGACGGTGGACGTGACCACCTGGCAGGCCTTCGAGCCGCTGTTCTTCGGCGTGCCGGTGCCGGGCACGCCGCCCATCGTCGCGGCGCCCGCCGCGATGCCGGCCACTGAGCCGCCGGCGGCACCGGCGGGGACGACGGGTGGTTGAGATGCGCCTGCCGCGCCTGCATGCCGCTGCCGTCCTGAGCGGGGCGCTGTGGGCCGCCGCCTGGCTCGCGGCGGCGCCCGCGGCCCTGGCGCAGACCTCGGCCGCCGGCACCGCCTCGTCAGCCGCGGCGCGCTCGACCGCTGCCGCGCCCGTGGGGCCCGCCGGCGCCACCGCTTCGCCCAGCGCCGACACCGGCGCACGCTACGTCGAATCGTGCCGGCAGGCGCTGGAGCGCGGCGTGGCGCAGCCCGGCTGCCAGGGGCCGCTGTACGCCAACGAGCTGGCGCGCCTCAAGGAAGACGCACTGCGCACCAACAACCCGAACCTGCTGACGCTGCTGGGCGACGCCTACCAGAGCAACCGCACCGGCATCTCCGACATCGGGCAGGCCTACCGCTGGTACCTGCTGGCGGCGGTGCGCGGCGACCCGCGTGCGATGCAGCGCCTGAGCGACATGTACCGCTCGGGCCAGGGCGCGCCCAACGACAACGTGAAGGCGCTGGGCTACGCCCGGCTGGCGCAGCGGCTGGCCATCCCCGGCAGCACCGAGGCGAAGCAGGCCTCCGAGACCATCGCCTCGCTGGGCAGCCACATGGCGCAGGAAGAGCGCGCCCTGGCCGACCGCTTCGCCGGCGAGCTGGAGCAGAACCTGCGCCACTCGACGGCGCCGGGCACCGACGCCGCGGCCGGCGCACCCGCCGCGCCGCCGCCGCAGGCGAGCACGCCGCTGACCAGCCGCCTGCCCGGCCTGGGCGCGGCGCAGGCGCAGCAGGAGGCTGCGGCGCCTTCCGACCAGCCGCCTCGCCCCGTGCCGGCGACGCCGCCCGGCCTGCCCGGCAGCGGAGGGGCGGCGCAGCTTCCCCGAACCCCGCAGTGAGAGTGAGACCACAGCCATGTTCGACTTCCCGATGAAGCATCCGCGGCCGATGCACCGCCTGTGGCCGCTGTGCCTGCTGGCGGCATGCGGCCTGGCGCCCGCGGCCGCGATGGCCGCCGGCGGCGGTGCCGGCCAGAGCGACACCACCACCACGGTCATCGACAACCCCGGCGGCGGCACCAACCGCATCGAGGTCACCGGCAACAGCGTGCGCAGCGTGCAGACCGGCTGCACCGACGGCGTGGCGAACGTGAACAGCGTCAACATCGACGGCCAGAGCCTGAAGGGCCGCACCATCATCGTGCAGGGCCGCAACGTGCGCGACGTGCACGTCGACGGCAAGGACTGCGCCGACAAGAAGGGCCAGCGACCGGCGGGCGCCAACGTCAACAGCATCACCATCCAATGAGCGAGGAACGATCCGTGCGAAGCGCCGCCGTGCTGGCCGCCTACGCGCTGGCGCTGGCCGCCTGCGGCGAGAGCGCGCAGCCGCCGGCCCCGGCGGCCGCTCCTCCCGCGCCGGCGCCCGCCGCCGGGGCGCCTGCGCCTGCGCCTGCCGCGCCGCCGCCCGTGGCCGCCGCCCCGGCACCCGCTCCCGCGCCGGCCGCGCCGCGCCAGGTGCCGATGAGCGTGCAGGGCACCGCCAGCGCGGGCCTGACGGTGCGCGTCAAGTCCGTGGAGATGGGCGAGGACGCCACCATCCTGGACATCAGCGCCTCCTTCGAGAACCGGCGCACCAACTTCACCAACCTCGCCGAGAGCGAGACCTACCTCGCCGACTCCGCGGGCAACCGGCTGATGCTCAAGCGCCCGCCGGACAACCGCTACCTGCGCATCATGTCGGGCGACACGATGCAGGGGCGCCTGGTATTCCTGGGCAGCGTGCCGCCTTCGGAGACGCAGCTGCGCCTGGTGATCAACGACGGCATGCCGCCCGACAGCACCGCGGGGCCGGGCCTGGCCATCGCGCTGCCGCTGAAGCCGGCCGGAGGCTCCTGAGCAGGCTGTGAACCGACCCGGCATGGCCACCTTCCTCGCCAGGCTGGCGGCCGGCGTGTCGGCGGCGGCGCTGCTGGCCGCGGCGGCGCACGGCTACACGGTGCGGCGCGTGGCGCAGAGCCTGAAGGACGCCGACAGCCGCTTCGTCCGCGTCGAAGACGCGCCGCAGACGCGCTGGGAGCGGGCCGGCAGCGGCACGCAGCTGTCCACCGGCGGCCCGCAGACGCAGTTCGGCCCGGCCGCCGGGCCTTCCACCGTGTTCCGCACGGCCGAGGTGCCGCCCGAGCGGCTGGAGCGCACGCAGGCGTTGCTCGGCGAACTGCAGGCGCGCCAGGATGAGCGACAGTCCATCGTGATCGACCTGCCGGCCGACGTGCTGTTCGACTTCGACAAGGCCGACCTGCGCCCCGACGCGCAGCCCTCGCTGGCGCGCGCCGCGGAGCTGCTGCACAGCTACCCCACCGCGCCGGTGCGGGTGCGCGGCCATACCGACGCCAAGGGCTCGGACGCCTACAACGAGGCGCTGTCGATCCGGCGCGCCGAGGCGGTGGCGGCGGCGCTGGCCCGGTCGGCGGGGCGCGAGCGCATCAGCGCGCAGGGCCTGGGCGAGCGCGAGCCCGTCGCGCCCAACGTCCGCCCGGACGGCAGCGACGACCCCGAGGGGCGCCAGCGCAACCGGCGCGTGGAGATCGTGATCGAGGCGCTGCCTTCCACGCCCGGCAAGACATCATGAATGGAGGTGTGCATGGCACTCGTCGCCTGTCCTGAATGCGGCCACCAGGTGTCCACGCTGGCGAAGGCCTGCCCGCAGTGCGGCGCGCCGCCGCCCGGTGCGCGCACCAGCGAGCCGGTGATCACCGGCGGCCTGCTCGGCAAGCTGGCCACCGTCCTCGGCGCCTGGCTGGTGATGCCCTGGGTCGTGCGGCTGCTCACCTTCATCGCCGCGATGGTGATGTTCAGCGTGATGTTCGCGTTCTCGCGCTAGG
>NZ_JBIQNC010000095.1:11639-18377 GCF_044462705.1 Xenophilus sp. | reverse complement strand
TGACATGGCTTAGATTCGGCGGATGGCTTCCCGACCGCGCCCGCGCAACGGTGCCCTGGCCGACGAGCGCGCGGCGGGGCAGACGGCGCTGCTCGTCATCGACATGATCAGCGTCTGGGACTTCCCCGATGCCGCCCGGCTGCTGCCCCACGCGGCGCGCATCGCGCCGGCGGTGGCGCGGCTGCGCCGGCGCTGCATGGCGGCGGGCGTGCCGGTGATCTACGCCAACGACCACCGCGGCCGCTGGCGCTCCGACTTCCCCGCGCTCGTGCAGCAGGCCCTGGCGGCCGGCGGCGAGGGCGCGCGCATCGCCGGGCTGCTGGCGCCGGGCGAACAGGACTACTTCGTCCTCAAGCCGCAGCAGTCGGCCTTCCACGCGACGCCGCTGGCGCTGCTGCTGCAGCACCTGCAGGTGCGCCGCCTCCTGCTGGCCGGCGTGGCGAGCGACCAGTGCATCCTGGCGACCGCCATCGCCGCCCGCATGCGCGACCTGGAGGTGGTGGTGCCGCGCGACTGCACCGCCACGCAGACCGTGCGGCGCCAGGCCATGGTGCTGGAGCAGTTCGACGCCGTGTTCAAGCTATCCACCACGCCCGGCCCGCGCATCCGCCTGGCCGGCGCGTCTTCCCGAGGAACCCGCCCGTGACGCACGACCTGCCTTTCTCCAACCCCTACCGCCACGGCTTCGCCCGGGTGGCGGTGGCGGTGCCCCGCAACCGCGTGGCGGACCCGGCCTTCAACGCTGCCGAGACGGTGCGCCTGTACCGCGAGGCGGCGGCGCAGGGCGCCGCCGTGGTGGCCTTCCCGGAACTGGGCCTGTCGGCCTACACCTGCGACGACCTGTTCCACCAGTCCACCCTGCTGGACGCCTGCGAGGCGGCACTGGCGCAGGTGGTGGAGGCATCGCGCGAGCTGGGCTGCGTGGCCATCGTCGGCCTGCCGCTGCGCGTGGACCACCTGCTGTTCAACTGCGCCGCGATCGTGGCCGGCGGCCGCATCCTGGGCGTGCAGCCCAAGACCTACCTGCCCAACTACGCCGAGTTCTACGAGGCGCGGCAGTTCGCCGGCGGCGACGCGGCGCGCTCCACCGAGATCGCGCTGTGCGGGCAGGAGGGCGTGCCCTTCGGCAGCCGCATCGTGTTCCGCTCGCGGCAGATGCCGCTCTTGGCGCTGCACTGCGAGATCTGCGAGGACGTGTGGGTGCCCGTGCCGCCGTCCAGCCATGCGGCGCTGGCCGGCGCGACGGTGCTGGTGAACCTCTCGGCCTCCAACATCACCATCGGCAAGTCGGCCTACCGGCACCAGCTCGTGGCCCTGCAGTCGGCGCGCTGCCAGGCGGCCTACCTGTACTCGTCGGCCGGCATCGGCGAATCGACCACCGACCTGGCCTGGGACGGCCAGGCCCTGATCTACGAGGCCGGCGAGATGCTGGCCGAGAGCGAGCGCTTCTCGAACGCCTCGCACATCGTCTACGCCGACGTCGACCTGGAGCGCGTGTCGCGCGAGCGCATGCGGCAGAACAGCTTCGGCACCTCGATGCAGCGCCACCAGGCGCAGTTGGCCGATTGGCGCACCGTGGCCTTCGACCTGGCGCCACCGGCGCAGGCGCAGGGCCTGAGGCGGGCGGTGGAGCGCTTCCCCTACGTGCCCGCCGACCCGGCCACGCTGGACGAGCGCTGCTACGAGGTGTTCAACATCCAGGTGCAGTCGCTGGTGCAGCGGCTGGAGGCGGCGCGCATCGGCAAGGTGGTGATCGGCGTCTCGGGCGGACTGGACTCGACCCATGCGCTCTTGGTGCTGGCGCAGGCGATGGACCGGCTCGGCCGGCCGCGCAGCGACATCCTGGCCTACACCATGCCCGGCTTCGCCACCACCGGCCGCACCCTGCAGCAGGCCCATGCGCTGATGAAGGCGGTGGGCTGCAGCGCGCAGGAGATCGACATCCGCCCGAGCTGCCGCCAGATGCTGGCCGACCTGGACCATCCCTTCGCGCGCGGCGAGGCGGTGTACGACATCACCTTCGAGAACGTGCAGGCCGGCGAGCGCACCAGCCACCTGTTCCGCCTGGCCAACCTGCACGGCGCCATCGTCGCCGGCACGGGCGACCTGAGCGAGCTGGCGCTGGGCTGGTGCACCTACGGCGTGGGCGACCACATGTCGCACTACAACGTGAACGCCAGCGTGCCCAAGACGCTGATCAAGCACCTGGTGCACTGGGTCGCCGACAAGAACCTGCTGGGCGAGGAGGGCAGCCGCGTGCTGCGCGCCATCGTCGCCACCGAGGTCAGCCCCGAGCTGGTGCCGGGGCAGGAAGGGGCGGAACAGCCCGGCCAGCGCACCGAGGACACGGTTGGCCCGTACGAGCTGCAGGACTTCCACCTCTACTACACGGTGCGCTACGGCTTCGCACCGAGCAAGGTGGCCTTTCTCGCGCATGCGGCATGGCACGACCGCGCGCAGGGCCGCTGGCCGCCCACGCTGGAAGGCGCGCGCAACCAGTACACGCTGGCCGAGATCAAGAAGCACCTGGGCACCTTCCTGTGGCGCTTCTTCCAGATCAGCCAGTTCAAGCGAAGCTGCGTCCCCAATGCGCCCAAGGTGGGCTCGGGCGGTTCGCTCTCGCCGCGCGGCGACTGGCGCGCGCCGAGCGACTCGGAGTCGCGGGCGTGGCTGGAGGAGCTGAAGAGCGTGCCGGACGAGATCGGCTGACGCGCGCCGCGCGGCTGCGGCTCAGCGCGCGGGCCGACGCACCAGCTCGTCCAGCAGGGCGGTGTACTGGGCCACCAGGCCCGGCGAATCCGGCAGGAAGCGCCCGATCCGCTCGCGCTGGCGCTGCAGGTAGCCGGCGGCGTCCGCCGCATGGCCCGCCATGGCTTCGCGCAGCCGGCGCGCGCCCGCCTGCACGTCGTTGCCGGCGTAGTAGTAGCCCAGCTCCGGCACCAGGTGCGCGTTGTGCACCAGCGGGTAGCCCTGCCAGCAGGCTTCCAGGTAGAAGTAGTTGAGCGGGTTCTCCCACTGGTGAGAGATCACCGCGTCGGTGTTCGTCGAGAGGAAGGTCGGCGTGTCGTGCCGATCGAGGAACACCGCCTTGTGCTGGCGCACGATGTCGAGCTGGTTCATCAGCGTGATGAACTCCATCGACTCGGTGGCGATGCGCTGCGCGTTGGTCACCTGCAGAAGTTCCACCGCGGCCGGGTCGGCCCGGAAGGCCTCTTCCGCGATCAGGATCGGGTAGAGGCAGAACTTCACGACGTTGATGTTCGGCTCCATCACCGACAGGCGCCACGGCGTGCCCGCCGGCCGTGCCCGCCAGCGCCCGCCTTCGGGCAGCGCGGCGGCGCGCTGCTCCAGGAAGACCGGGCTCCACACGAAGGGCACGGCGCGCGCCTGCTGTCGGCGCAGCACCTCGAAGTAGGAGCGGCTGATGCGGTCCACCTGCGGGACCATCCAGATGTCGTCGTAGCGCTGGTTGACGAACAGGTTCTGCCCCCACAGCGGGCGGCCGAACAGGACGGACTCCATCGCATGCACGTACTCGAAGCCGCAGCAGTACGACGCCAGCCGCGCGCCGCGCTGCTTGAGGTGCTCGGTCTGCGCCGCGTCGATCTGGCCGCCCAGCTCGATCAGCACGTCCAGCTCGTCCTTGGCGTCGGCAAAGCTGCGGGTGGGCCAGCGCGCTTGGTCCCAGGGCAGCGCGGGCGTGATCGGAACGGCCGTGGTGTTGACCAGCATCACCGAGGCGACGTTCGTGCAGTGCCGCAGCGCCTCGGCGAGGAACACGGCGTTCTGCTTGATGCCGTTGTTCCAGAGGGTTTCGGCCGCGTGGTGAAGGCCGATGGTGATGCCGATGCGCAAACGTGCACCGGCAGCAGCGTTGCTGGCCATCAGGGCTTCTTGGCGTCGGGTGCGCCTTGGGTGGCGATGGTCCGGCACAGAAGCCTGGCCGTCACCTCGACGGTCTCGAGCGCCATCTTCTTGCGTGCTGCGGCATCTAGGCCCGGCAACGCCCGCGTCACCGCATAGGAGTTCTCCGGCCACGGCAGCGGGCCGCTGACCGGCGGCAGCAGGCCCAGGGTGGCAGAGATCGCATAGATGCCCGTCTGCGGATCGAAGCTGTCGGGGGCATGCAGCACGGCAACCATCTGCTGGCGCGCGTCCAGGCACGCGGCGCTCAGGCCGGCGGCGGTCGCCTGACCGAGTTCCGCGACCGATGCGCCGGAGGCGGGCGCCGGAACGATGGTCCGGAACATGAAAGAGGGGGCGGCGGCAGGCGATGCGGCAGCCGGGGCCGGGTTTGCCGCCTGCGCTGCGCGCCCGTCACCGGTCTGCGTCGTTGCGCAAGAGGTACACACGAGGGCACAGGCGATGGCGAGGCACACATAGGAAGGGGAGCGTTGTCGGTTCATTAGGAATACTTTTGTTGAAAAAGTGTCACACATTTGCATTCGTGAAGACTTCTGTGCACTTTTTCTCTAGGACGTACGGCCGTGATGAAGACAATTGTTAACTTATGTAGCTAATCTACCTCATCGAGTGGAGGCTGCTCAGGTTTGATACGAGGTCTTTCGGCTTAACCGAAGCGCCGTGAACATGAACGGAACAAGCGCGTGAACAAGAGTTATCGCAGTATCTGGAACGAATCGCTCGGCGCGTGGGTGGCAGTGTCAGAGCTTTCCCCGACGCGAGGCAAGCGATCCAAGGGGGCTGTGGCCGTGGTTGGGCTCCTCGGGCTGTTGGGTGGAATGTCCTTTCCGGCGTACGCAGCCCTTGATTGCAGCACCGTGGTGACTGCGAATGGCCCCGCAGGTGGAGCTTCCGCGGGAAGCGCGACGTTTGAATACTGCGCGCCATCGGGAGATCAGGGTTTGGTGTTCACCGCCAATCCAGATCGCAATGCCGTGGGAGAGGATCTTGTTCTTCGTGGCGGGGGGAACGGCAATACCGCCATTCGGGAGTTTTTTCGCGGCAACAACGACGGCGCTGGCACTGTTGTCAGCATCGGTTCGTCGACCACTACCGCCCAGAATTCCACGCTCATCTATGGAACGACCCGTGTAGTTGGCGGAGAGATCTTGGCCGGCACTGGCGTAGCTGCCGGAACCACCAGCGGCAACATCTTCAACTCCAAGTACTTTCACGCGAATAGCACGGGCGCGGCAGCCGCCGCGGCCGGCACGGACAGCGTGGCTGTCGGCCCCGGTGCCTCCGCGATTGCGGCCAACAGCGTGGCCGTCGGCTCCTCCGTTGCCGCGAATGGCGAGAAGAGCCTCGCGATGGGCACCAACGCCACGGCGGCCCAGGAAGGCGTGGCGCTGGGTGTCGGTTCCGGCGCGACGGCATGGCGCGGCGGCGTCGCCATCGGCACGGGTGCCTGGGCGGACCAGAAGTCCGCCGATGACTCGACCACCGGGGGTATCGCCATCGGCGCGTCGGCGAACACGGTCAACTCCTCTACCAACGCTATTGCGCTGGGCAATCGAAGCCGGGCCACTGCCGCGAGTTCGGTGGCAGTGGGTGAGGGCGCCGTGGCCACCACGGCCCGAAGCGTCGCACTCGGCGATGGTGCGACGACCGGTGCGGCAGTGGCGACCACCGGCGCAACGATCGGCGGCACCGCGTACACCTTCGCCGGCGCCTCCGGGGCGACGGCTCCGGTCGGTGTGGTCAGTGTTGGCACGGACGGAGGCGCCACTCGGCAGATCACCAACGTGGCTGCGGGACGGCTGAACGCCACTTCGACGGATGCCGTCAACGGCAGCCAGCTTTTCGCGACCAACTCCGCGATCAATCTGCTGTCCACCTCGACCTCGACCAGCATCGGCAGCCTGTCCACCTCCACGTCCACCGGCATCAGCAGCCTGTCGACGGGGCTGAGCACGACCAGCAGCCGTCTGGTCAGCCTGTCCACGTCGACGTCCACGGGTATCGGCAGCCTGTCGACCTCGACGTCCACCGGCATCAGCAGCCTGTCGACCGGCTTGGGTACGACCAACAGCAACCTCGCGACTGCAGCCCAGGGCGCCGCCAGCGGCCTGGGTGGCGGTGCGGCCTACGATCCGGTCACGGGCCAGTGGACTGCTCCGTCCTACACCGTCTACAACAACAACGGTACGACGAGCGCCGTCAACAATGTCGGCGATGTGATCAACCGCATCAACAGCCAGGGGATCAAGTACTTCCACGCCAACTCGACGAAGGCGGACTCGCAGGCCCTGGGTGAGGATTCGGTGGCGATCGGCCCCAATGCCGTGGCGTCGGGAGACAACTCCGTCTCGCTGGGTGCCGGTGCCGTCACGACCGGCACGACTGCGGTGCCCAGCGCCACGGTCGGGACCATGACTTTCGGGCCGTTCGCGGGCGGCAGCCCGGTGGGTGAAGTGAGCGTGGGGGGCGTGAATGCCGAGCGGCAGATTACTCACGTGGCCGCTGGCCGGATCAGCGCGGACAGCACCGACGTGATCAATGGCAGCCAGGTTTACCGCGTGGCCGAGCAACTCGATACGGCAACGAGCGCCATCACTTCGCTGTCGACCTCCACGTCCACGGGGATCAGCAGCCTGTCCACCGGCTTGAGCACCACGGACAGCCATCTGAACAGTCTGTCGACTTCGGCGTCTACCGGCATCAGCAGTCTGTCCACAGGTCTGAGTACGACCGACAGCCACCTGAACAGCTTGTCGACCTCGACCTCGACCGGTATCAGCAGCCTGTCCACGGGCCTGAGCACGACCGACAGCA
>NZ_JBIQNC010000095.1:0-11539 GCF_044462705.1 Xenophilus sp. | reverse complement strand
GGTATCAGCAGCCTGTCCACGGGCCTGAGCACGACCGACAGCAACCTGACGAGCCTGTCGACTTCGACCTCGACCGGTATCAGCAGCCTGTCCACGGGCCTGAGCACGACCGACAGCAACCTGACGAGCCTGTCGACCTCGACGTCGACCGGCATCAGCAGCCTGTCGACGGGCCTGAGTACGACGGACAGCAACCTGACGAGCCTGTCGACCTCGACCTCGACTGGGATCAGCAGTCTGTCCACCGGCCTGAGCACGACCGACAGCCACTTGAACAGCTTGTCGACCTCGACCTCGACAGGTATCAGCAGCCTGTCCACGGGCCTGAGCACGACCGACAGCAACCTGACGAGCCTGTCGACCTCGACGTCGACCGGCATCAGCAGCCTGTCGACGGGCCTGAGCACGACGGACAGCCACCTGAACAGCCTGTCGACCTCGACGTCGACGGGGATCAGCAGCCTGTCGACCGGCCTGAGCACGACCGACAGCAACCTGAACAGCCTGTCGACCTCGACGTCCACGGGCATCAGCAGTCTGTCCACGGGGCTGAGCACGACGGACAGCAACCTGAACAGCCTGTCGACTTCGACGTCGACGGGGCTCAGCAGCCTGTCCACGGGCTTGAGCACGATCGACAGCAATCTGAGCAGCCTGTCGACCGGCCTGAGTACCACCGACAGCAACCTGAACAGCCTGTCCACCTCGACCTCGACGGGGATCAGCAGCCTGTCGACGGGCCTGAGCACGACCGACAGCAACCTGACGAGCCTCTCGACGTCGACCTCGACGGGCATCAGCAGCTTGTCGACCGGCCTGAGCACGACGGACAGCAATCTGGGCAGCCTGTCGACCTCGACGTCGACAGGGATCAGCAGCCTGTCCACGGGGCTGAGCAGCCTGTCCACAGGCTTGAGCACGATCGACAGCAGCCTCGGCAGCCTGTCGACCGGCCTGAGCACGACCGACAGCAATCTGACGAGCCTGTCAACGTCGACCTCGACGGGCATCAGCAGCTTGTCGACCGGCCTGAGTACGACGGACAGCAACCTGACGAGCCTGTCGACCTCGACGTCCACGGGCATCAGCAGTCTGTCCACGGGGCTGAGCACGACGGACAGCAACCTGGCGAGCCTGTCGACGTCCACGTCCACCGGCATCAGCAGCCTGTCGACGGGCCTGAGCACGACCGACAGCAACCTGGCGAGCCTGTCGACATCCACGTCCACCGGCATCAGCAGCCTGTCGACGGGCCTGAGCACGACCGACAGCAACCTGAACAGCCTGTCGACCTCGACCTCCGCGGGCATCAGCAGCCTGTCGACCGGCCTGAGCACGACCAACGACAACCTGGTGAGCCTGTCGACCTCGACGTCCACGGGAATCAGCAGCCTGTCCACCGGCCTCAGCACGGTCGGCAGCAACCTGACCAACGCGGGCCAGAGCACGGCCGACGCCCTGGGCGGCGGCGCCAGCTACGACCCGAACACGGGCGCCGTCTCGGCACCCACGTACACCACCACCAATGCAGACGGTTCGACCAGCACGGCGCACAACGTGGGCGACGCGCTGACCAACCTGTACAACGGCGGCACGAAGTACTTCCACGCCAATTCGACCGAGCCGGATTCGGTGGCGTCGGGCACCAACGCGATCGCGGTCGGCCCCGCCGCAGTGGCCAGCGGCGCCTCGGCCGTGGCGATGGGCCACGGCGCCCAGGCCACGGGCACCAACGCCATCGCGATCGGCACCGGTGCGCTGGCCACGGGTTCGCAGGCGATCGGCGCGAACGCGCGGGCCGGTGGCGGCGGCGTCGCGATCGGCGACGGCGCCGACGCGGGCGGCACGCCGCTGAGCGCCGCGCCCGGCGTCTCGCAGGGCACGGCCGTGGGCTTCGGCTCCGTCGTCAACCAGAGCGGCGGCGTGGCGCTGGGCGCGGGCTCCGTGGCCAACACGCCGGCGGGCGTGGCCGGCTACGTGCCGGCGGGCGCCAGCGCGGCGCAGGCGTCGGCCATTGCCGCCACCACCAGCACGCAGGCCGCCGTCTCGGTGGGCAATGCGGCCAACGGCCAGTACCGCCAGATCACCGGCGTGGCCGCGGGCAGCGCCGACAGCGATGCGGTCAACGTCAGCCAGCTCAAGGCCACGAACAGCGTGGTCAACCAGCTGAGCACGCAGTCGGCCTACCAGAACTACCAGATCGGGGCGCTGAACAACCGCCTCGGCGAGGTGGAGCGCATCGCCTACTCCGGCACGGCCATGGCCTTCGCGATGGCGGGTACCTACCTGCCCACGCTGTACCCGGGCGAGAAGGCGGTCGGCATCGGCCTGGGCGCCTACAAGGGCTACGGTGCGGTCGGCCTGACCTTCAAGGCGCTGTCGAACGACGGCACCATGTCCTGGGGGGCGGGCGTGTCCACCACCGGCAAGGACTGGGGCGTCAACGCCGGCATCGGCTGGAAGTGGAAGTGACGGCACGGGCGCACACCCCGGGCAGCTGCGCCTGAGCCGCCAGCGGCCCGGAGCCGCCCGTGGCCCCTGCGTCCGCGCGGGGGCCTTTCTTCTTTTGGGAGACACTTCGCCCATGCGCATCGGCATCTCCGTGATCACGCACGCCGG
This sequence comes from Xenophilus sp., assembly GCF_044462705.1. Classification (NCBI taxonomy): domain Bacteria; kingdom Pseudomonadati; phylum Pseudomonadota; class Betaproteobacteria; order Burkholderiales; family Comamonadaceae; genus Xenophilus; species Xenophilus sp. The sequence goes on along the minus strand of NZ_JBIQNC010000095.1, from coordinate 8,920 downwards.
CCAGAACATCTGGGAGAACGGCCTGGGTCAGAACGTCATCTTCCTGGCGCGGCTGTTCCAGCGCCTGCCGTTCGTGCGGTCGGTCGTGCTGATCGACGTCGGCGACCAGGGGCGGCTGCCCGCACAGGTCGACACGCAGGCGCTCGGCCTGCTGCTGATGACGCAGGCTGAGGCGGCAGATGCGGTGGACGTCATTGTCGAGATGGCCGGCGCGCTGGACTCGCGCTGGCTCGACTTGCAGCGTGCGCGCGGCAAGAAGGTCGTCTACTACTGCGCCGGCCAGCCCTTTGCCCATCTCGTCGAAAGCCCCGTGTTCGATCGTCCGGGCCATTTCTCCCGGCTGGACCGCTGCGACGAGGTGTGGGTGATTCCCGAGTACGCGATGTTCACCGCGTTCCAGCGGACGGTGCACCGATGCCCTGTGAACGTGGTGCCGTACCTGTGGCACCCGCAGTTCCTGCAGGCGCGCGTGCACGAGGTGGCGCAGCATGGCCTGCACTATGGCTGGCGGCCTCGCACGCCTGCGACGCAGGCGCCTCCGGCGGGGCTGCGCATCGCGATCTTCGAGCCCAACGTCTCGGTCACCAAGACCTCCAGCATCTCGATGCTGGCCTGCGACGAGGCCTATCGGGCCCGGCCCGAAAGCATCCGGATGATGCACGTGCTCAACACGCTGCACATGAAGGACCATCCCACGCTGCTGTACCTGGCCAACTCGCTGGACCTGGTGCGCCAGCACAAGGCCTGTTTCCACGGCCGCAACGACATCGCCGGCTTCATGGCCCAGCATGCCGATGCGGTGGTCTCGCACCAGTGGACCAACGACCAGAACTACAGCTACCTGGACGCGCTGTACGGCGACTACCCGCTGGTGCACAACTCGCCCTGGCTGCATGGCTTCGGGGCCGGCTACTACTACCCGGGTTTCGACGCGGCCGAAGGCGGGCGCCAGATCCTGGCCGCCTGGGCCGGGCACGACGAGCGGCTGCCCGACCAGCGCCGCGCGGCGCGCGCGGTGTTCGACGCGGTCAGCCCGTTCGCCGAGCCGAACCTGATGGCCTATGCGCAACTGCTCGGGCAGCTATGCCACGACACGCCGCAATGGGTGGCGGCATGACGTCGACGCGGCCCCCACGCCCGCTGCGCGTCGGCGTCTCGCTGTTCGTGCGCAAGGGAACGCAGTCGCTGTGGGAGAACGGCATCTTCCAGAACTGCCTGTTCCTGGCGATGCTGTTGCGCCGCTCCCCGCAGGTGGAGGACGTGGTGCTGGTCGCGGGCGGCGGCGGGGGCGGGCCGGAGGAAGCGCAGGCCTTCCTCGAGGAATCTCCCGTGCCCGTGATCGACATGGCCGCAGCCATGGAGCGGCTCGACGTGATGATCGAGATGAGCGCCCAGCTCGGCAAGGAATGGGTGATCGCCTTCCGCGAGCGCGGCGGCAAGGTGGTGTCGATGCGCGTCGGCAACGACTACGTGATCGACATCGAGCGCATGGTGTTCGGCAAGCCGCATGCGTTGCTGATCACCGGCGCCCCCTACGACGAGGTCTGGACCCTGCCCGAATACGAGGCCACCTGCGTGCCGTACTTCGCCAGCACCTTCCGCGCGCCGGTGCGGATGCTGCCGCACCTGTGGAGCCCGGTGGTGCTGGAGCGCGCGCTGCGCCAACTGCCCGAGGGCCACGCCTTCGGCTACCGGCCGGGGCGCCGCCGCTGGCGGCTGGGCATGTTCGAGCCCAACGTGTGCATGGTCAAGACCAGCCACATCCCGTTGCTGGTGTGCGAGGTCGCGCACCGCGCCGACCCGGACGTCATCGAGCACGTGCATGCCTACAACACCTTCCACATGAAGGACCACGCGGTGTTCAACGGCTTCGCCAACAGCCTGGACATCGTTCGCCACGGGCTGGTCACCTTCGAGGGGCGTTTCCCGATCTGGCAGGTGCTGTCGATGCACTGCGACGCCGTCGTCAGCCACCACTGGGAGAACGCGCAGAACTACGTGTACTACGAGGCGCTGCACGGCGGCTATCCGCTGGTGCACAACTCGCACCTGATCGGCGACTGCGGCTACCGCTATCACGACTTCGATTGCGAGGAGGGCGGCCGCGCGCTTCTGCAGGCCTTCGCCGAGCACGATGCCGGGCTGGCCGCCTACCGGCAGCGCGCGCGGAACTTCCTGGCCACGCTCGACCCCGAAGCGGAGTCGAACGTGCGCGCCTACATGGCCGCCATCGAGCAGTTGTACGAACGATGAACCGCCTGGCTTCCTTTTCCTCGCTTGCCGTATGGAGTGCGATGCTGGTGCTCGCGCCGGCTGCCTGGGCCCAGCAGCCCGCGCCCGCGGCGCCGGCACAGGACACCCTGAGCCGCGCCGCCGCCAGCGTCGGCGTCAAGCGCTGCCTGCCTGCCATCACGCGGCTTGCCGGGCTCAACGTGCAGGGCAGCCGGGCGCACGACGTGCTGCTCGACTGGGACCGCCAGCGCCCCGATGCCGGCCCGGTGTTCTCGCTGATCGGGCTGGAGTACCCGAACGCCGGCATGGCGGCGTCCATCACCGCCGTGCCCGACGCGGCCGCCGGCACCTGCACCGTGGCGGCCGAGCGCATCACGGTGGCCCCCTTCACCTGCGCCAGCATCGCGCAGACGGAACTGGCCGGCTACCAGATGACGCGGCTGCTGCCCGTCTACGCGGTCTACACCGATCCGAAGGAGCCCGGCTCCTCCGTCTCTCTCATCGATTCGCCGCCGGGCTGCCTGGTGATCCGGCGCTTCGTCGAATACAACTGGAAGGACCCGGCGGCGGCGCCCGCCGCCGCCCCGCCGGTCCGGCGCTAGGCGCGGCGCGCCAGGCTGCGCCCGTGTATGCCGGGCGGCCGAACACGGGCGCGCGGGCTATGAACTTCGGCCGATTGACGCTGATCCGGCGCGCCGGAATGATCCGCCCTTTTTTGCCGGAGGGCCGTCCGCCCTTTCATCCGAACGACTCATGCTGCATTCCGAATACACGAAGGCCGCCCAGGCGGCCATTGCACACGTCAAGGCCAGCATCCGCTATCGCGGCCTGAACACCGCAGGCGGATGGATCCGCAACCCGATCGACGTGCCGCAGAAGTTCGCGGCCCGGATCAAGAGCCTGCAGCTCGGCGCCAGCCGCAGCGAGGCCTACGGAGGTGCGTTCGACGGAAGGCTCTTCATCGACGAGCTGGCGAAGCTCGGCCTGGAGACGCAGACCGGCAACTGCTCCGAACTGTCGGCGGTGGCCTTCAAGCACCTGGAGGCGGCGAAGGTCCTTCCCATCGACTACTTCGGCGTGTACCGCGGGCGGTGGGACCATGCCTTCGTCATCCTCAACCGCGACCCGTCCATCCCGATCTCCGACTTCGCGAAGTGGAGCTACCAGGCCGTCGTCTGCGACCCGCTCTACGACCGCTGCGGCGACGCCGGGCGCCTCGCCACCTGGTACCCGAAGATGTTCCCGCTCAAGAAGACGGACGTGATGTACCGGGCGGGATGAAGCCGGGGCGCGGCGCGCCCCGGCGTCAGCCTTCGCTCAGCAGGTCGGCCAGCGCGCGCGCGATCACCTTGGTGGCGCGGCGCAGGTCTTCCAGGTCGATGCGCTCGTCGTTGCGCTTGGCGTGCGATTCCAGCACGGTGCGCGGGCCGGCGCCATAGATCACGCCCGGGATGCCGGCTTCGCCGTACAGGCGCACGTCGGTGTAAAGGGGCGTGCCCATCGCCGGGATGGGCTGGCCGAACAGCTCGCTGCCGTGCTTCTGGATCGCATCGACCAGCGGCTTGTTGCCGGGCAGCGGCTTCATCGCGTGGGCCAGCAGGATGCGCCGGACCTCCACCTCGATGCCGCCGGCCGGCGTCTTGAATTCCGCCGCCGCCTTGGCGATCACCTCGCGGATCGTCGCCTCCACCTCGGCCGGGTTCTCCTCGGGGATCATGCGGCGGTCGAGCTTGAACACCACCTTGCCGGGCACCACGTTGGTGTTGGTGCCGCCCTCGATGCGGCCCACGTTGAGATACGGGTGGCTGATGCCCTCGACCTTCGACGTGACCTGCTGGTAGAGCGTGTTCTGCGCGTACAGCGCGTTCAGGATGTGCACGGCGCCCTGCAGCGCGTCCACACCGGTGCTGGGCACGGCGGCGTGCGCCATCTTCCCCTGCACCGTCACTTCCATCTGCAGGCAGCCGTTGTGGGCGGTGACCACCTCGTAGCTGAAGCCCGCGGCGATCATCAGGTCGGGCTTCGTCAGCTTGTTCTTCAGCAGCCAGCCGGGGCCCAGGAGGCCGCCGAACTCTTCGTCGTAGGTGAAGTGCAGCTCGACGCGGCCCTGCTTCGGCTTCGCCACGGCCTCCAGCGCGCGCACGGCGAAGGTGAAGGTGGCGAAGTCGCTCTTGCTCACCGCGGCGGCGCGGCCGAAGAGCTTGCCGTCCTCGATCTCGCCGCCGTAGGGATCGTGCGTCCAGCCCTCGCCGGGCGGCACCACGTCGCCGTGGGCGTTCAGGGCGATCGTCCTGCCGCCGTCGCCGTACGGGCGGCGCACGATCAGGTTGGTGATCGATTCGAGGCCGTAGTCCTTCACCTCCTGCGCGGGCACGGCGTGCTTCTCGGCGTCGAAGCCCCAGGCGGCGATCAGCTCGGCCGTGCGCTCGGCGTGCGGCGCGTTGTTGCCGGGCGGCGTGTCGGTGGGCACGCGCACCAGCGCCTGGAGGAACTTCACCTCCTCGTCGAAGTGGGCGTCGATCCAGCTGTCGAGCTTGGCGTAGTCGGTCATGGGGCTTCTTTTTCTGTGGCGAGGTTGTCCAGGAGCAGCTGGAAGGCTTCGACCGCCAACTGCATGTCGTCGTTGGTGCTCGACTCGAGCGGGTTGTGGCTGATGCCGGAGTTGATGCCGCGCACGAAGAGCATGGCCTGCGGCATCACCTCGTGCAGCTTCATCGCGTCGTGGCCGGCGCCGCTGGGCATGCGGAACAGGGGCACGCCGAGCGCATCGACGGCCTTCTCCCAGCGGGCCTGCCAGGCCGGCGCGCTGGGCGCGGCGGCGGCGCGCATGGCTTCCTCCAGCGTGTAGCGCACGCCGCGGCGCTCGCAGATGGCCTTGAGCTCGGCCAGCACGTCGGCCACCACGGCGTCGCGCCGCGGGTCGTTGGGCGCGCGGATGTCGAGGCTGAACCTGCAGTTGCCCGGCACCACGTTGATCGAGCCGTTGGGCACCTGCAGCATGCCGACGGTGGCGACCGAGTCGCCGTCCTTCGCGGCGCGCTGCTCGGTGAAGAGGATCAGCTCGGCCACCGCGCAGGCGGCGTCGCGGCGCCGGTCCATCGGCGTGGTGCCGGCGTGGCTGGCCATGCCGAACACCTCGCCGACGAAGCGCACCCCGCCGTTGATGGAGGTGACGATGCCCAGCGGGATGTCCAGCTCGTTGAGCACCGGGCCCTGCTCGATGTGCACCTCGACGAAGCCCAGGTACTTCGCCGGGTCGCGCTGGATCTTCGGGATGTCGTCGATGTTCAGCCCGGCGTGCTTCATGGCGTCGCGCAGGGTCACGCCGTCGGCGTCCTGCTGGTCCAGCCACTTCGGGTCGAAGTGGCCGATCAGCGCGCCCGAGCCGAGGAAGGTCGCCTTGTAGCGCTGGCCTTCCTCTTCCGCGAAGCCCACCACCTCGAAGGCGAAGGGCAGGCGGCGGTTCTGCCGCTTCAGCTCGCGCACGCAGGCCATCGGCACGAAGATGCCCAGGCGCCCGTCGTACTTGCCGCCGTTGCGCACGGTGTCGTAGTGCGAGCCGGTGAGCAGCGTCTTCGCGCCGGGCGTGGCCGCTTCGTAGCGGCCGACCACGTTGCCCACCGCGTCGATCCCGACCGAGTCGAAGCCCGCCTCGCGCATCCAGCCGGCGATCTGCGCGGCGCAGGCGCGGTGCGCGTCGGTGAGGTAGGTCACGGTGAGCTGGCCCAGCTCGGCGTAGCCCGGGTCGGTGTGCGCGGCCAGCTTCTCCTGCCAGTCCCACACGTCGTTGCCGAGCGCGGGCACGACGCCGAAGCGGTCGTCCAGCCGGATCTCGGCAATGCGGTGGATGTTGCGCAGCGCCTCGGCGCGCTCGAAGCCCGGATGGTGGTGCAGGCGCCGCTCGAAGGTCGCGATGATCTCGCCCTTCGACAGCCCGTCGCCGCGCGGCCCGCGCACCGCCAGGATGAAGGGGAAGCCGAACTTCTCGCCGTAGGCCTTGTTCAGCGCGCGAATGCGCTCCAGCTCCTCGGGCGTGCAGTTCGTCAGCCCGGCCTTGCCCTGCTCCTGGGTGGACTCGGCGGTGAGCGTCTTCGCCTCCATCGCCTTGCCGGCCAGCTCGGGGTGGGCGCGGATCAGCGCCAGCGGCAGCTCGGGCGGCGCCGTGGCCACGGCCTGGGCCATCGCGTACTTCAGGTGCGCGAGCGAGCGGAAGGGCCGCGCGGCCAGCGCCCGCTCGGCCACCCAGGGCGAGTGCTCGTAGATGCCGTCCAGCAGCCGGACGGCCTCGTCGGGCGGGGCGGCGTTCAGTGCCTCCAGGGTGAGGGCCATGGTGTGTCTCCTTGTGTGCGTGCGTTCAGGCGTTGGCCGGGCAGGGATGGGTCTGTTTCCAGTGGCGCGCGATGTCGATGCGGCGGCAGATCCACACGTGGTCGTGCTTCGCGACGTGGTCGAGGAAGCGCTGCAGCGCCGTGATGCGGCCCGGGCGGCCGAGCAGCCGGCAGTGCATGCCGATGCTCATCATCCGGGGCCGGTCCAGGCCGGCCGGATCGCCCTCGGCGTAGAGGGCGTCGAAGCTGTCCTTCATGTACTGGAAGAACGGGTCGGCATGCGAGTAGCCCTGCGGCAGCGCGAAGCGCATGTCGTTGACGTCCAGCGTGTAGGGCACGATGAGCTGCTGCGCGACGCTGCCGTCGGTCTTGCGCAGCTTCATCCAGAAGGGCAGGTCGTCGCCGTAGTAGTCGCTGTCGTACTCGAAGCCGCCGAAGTCGGCCACCAGGCGGTGGGTGCGCGGGCTGTCGCGGCCGGTGTACCAGCCCAGCGGCCGTTCGCCGGTGATCTGCTCGATCGCCTCCATGCCCAGGCGCATGTGCTCGCGCTCGATCTCCTCGTCCACGTTCTGGTAGTGGATCCAGCGCCAGCCGTGGCAGGCGATCTCGTGGCCCAGCTCCTTGAAGGCGATGGCCAGCTCGGGGTAGCGCTGCAGCGCCATGCCCACGCCGAAGACGGTGAGCGGCAGGCCGCGGCGCTCGAACTCGCGCAGGATGCGCCAGACGCCGGCGCGCGAGCCGTACTCGTAGATGCCGTCCATGCTCATGTGGCGGTCCGGGTAGCTCGCCGGGTTGAACATCTCCGACAGGAACTGCTCCGAGCCCGGGTCGCCGTGCAGCACGCAGTTCTCGCCGCCTTCCTCGTAGTTGAGGACGAACTGCACCGCGATGCGGGCGCCGCCCGGCCAGCGGGCGTGGGGCACGTCGCGGCCGTAGCCGGCCAGGTCGCGCGGATAGGGGAGGGTGGCGTCGTAGACGGCAGGCATGGTGTCTCGGTGTTGTCGCGTACGGCCGTTCAGGACAGGGCCAGCGTGATGTCGCTGGTGGGCACCTGGCGGTCGAAGGTGAGGTTGGCCTCCACGTGCAGGAGGTGCTCGGTCATCAGGCGGGCGGCGCGGTCGCCGTCGCGGGCGGCCAGGGCCTTGACGATGTCGGCGTGCTCGTCGTTGGAGTGCTCGGCGGCGCTGGCGCTCTGGTACATCAGCGTGATCAGCGCGCAGCGCGAGATCAGTTCGCCCAGCATTTGCGCCAGCACCGCGTTGCCCATCAGCTCGGCCATGCGCACGTGGAAGTCGCCCAGCAGCTCGGTGCGGCCCTCCACGTCCTGGCCTTCCACGGCGGTCTTCTCCTGCGCCACGTGCTCGCGCAGCGCCTTGAGCTTGGCCGGCGTGACCTGGTGCGCGAACTCGCGCGCCATCTCGGCCTCCAGCATGCGGCGCACCGCGAAGACCTGGCGCGCCTCTTCCACCGAGGGCGCGGCCACGAAGGCGCCGCGCGCCGGCTCCAGCCGGATCAGCCGGTTCTGCGAGAGCTGGAAGAGGGCCTGCCTGACCAGCGTGCGCGAGACGCCGAAGTGATCGGCCAGCTTCTGCTCGGCGAGCTTGGTGCCCGGCTGCAGGCGATGCTCGACGATGGCCCGGGTCAGGGCCTCGACGATGGCGCGCGTGGTGGTCGTTTCCATCCTGGGCGGGGTTGCGTGGATTGAACCGGAGCGAAAAAAGGGGAATGCACCGCGGCCGGAAACTGCGGTGCAATTCATGATAGCCCCCTGCGGCAAATCTGTATACACTTTTGTGGACCGTATCGGATGATCGCTTCAACCCCCTATCAAGGAGTCGCCCCATGGGCCTGAGCACCCACGTCCTGGACACGATGCACGGCACCCCGGCCGCCGGCATGGAAGTCGCGCTCTACACCACCGAGGGCGAGCACGCCACGCTGGTGAAGCGCTTCACGCTCAACGACGACGGCCGCAGCGATGGCCCGCTGTACGACAACCACAGCCTCAAGGCGGGCACCTACCGCCTGGTCTTCGACGTGGCGGGCTACTTCAAGGCGCGGGGCGTGCAGTTGCCGGAGCCGAACTTCCTCAACCGCGTGGCGCTGGACTTCGGCGTGGCACACACCGACCAGCACTACCACGTGCCATTGCTGGTGAGCCCGTGGAGCTATTCGACCTACCGCGGGTCATGAGCCCCCGCCCGGCCGCTCCGAAGGGGGCTCGCACCGCAGTGCGAAGCACGGAGGTTATCCAATGAGCGCCCCCTGGGCCGGGCTGCGCCCGGCCCGCCCTCCGAGGGGGGCGAGAAAACTTGGGGCGGCCCGGCGTTTTCTTGAAAGCCGGCCCGGCTGCGGCTGCC
>NZ_JBIQNC010000094.1:0-18510 GCF_044462705.1 Xenophilus sp. | reverse complement strand
CCGCGCGGCGTGCGCTGCAGGTAGCCCTGCTGGATCAGGTAGGGCTCGATCACGTCCTCGATGGTGCCGGCCTCCTCGCCGATGCTGGCGGCGATGTTGTCCAGGCCCACCGGGCCGCCGTCGAAGCGGTGGATCACCGCCTCCAGCAGCTTGCGGTCCATCAGGTCGAAGCCCTGCGGGTCGACGTCGAGCATGGCCAGGGCGCGGTGCGCGATGTCCTGCGTGATGCGGCCGTCGCCCTTGACGTCGGCGAAGTCGCGCACGCGGCGCAGCAGCCGGTTGGCGATGCGCGGCGTGCCGCGCGAGCGGCGGGCGATCTCGAAGGCGCCGTCGGCGTCGGTCGGCGCGTTGAGCAGGCCGGCGCTGCGGGTGACGATGCGGGCCAGCTCCTCGGCGGTATAGAACTCCAGCCGCGCCACGATGCCGAAGCGGTCGCGCAGCGGGTTGGTCAGCATGCCGGCGCGGGTGGTGGCGCCGACCAGGGTGAAGGGCTGCAGGTCCAGCTTGATGCTGCGCGCGGCCGGGCCTTCGCCGATCATGATGTCGATCTGGTAGTCCTCCAGCGCCGGGTAGAGGATCTCCTCGACCACCGGCGAGAGGCGGTGGATCTCGTCGATGAAGAGCACGTCGTGCGCTTCGAGGTTGGTCAGCAGCGCGGCCAGGTCCTTGGGCTTTTCGAGCACGGGGCCGCTGGTCTGGCGCAGGTTGACGCCCAGTTCGGCCGCGACGATGTGCGAGAGCGTGGTCTTGCCCAGGCCGGGCGGGCCGAACAGCAGCACGTGGTCGAGCGGCTCGCGGCGCTTGCGGGCGGCCCCGATGAAGATCTCCAGTTGCTCGCGCACCTTGGCCTGGCCCACGTACTCGTCGAGCAGCTTGGGGCGCAGGGCGCGCTCGATGGCTTCCTCGTTGGGCGAGGCCGGCGCGGCGGACACCACGCGAGGCGGGGCCGGAGCGAAGTCGTCGGTCTGAATGGACATGGCGCGGTGCGAAGCGCCGGATTGTAGGTGGGCGCCGCCGGAGAGGCGGCGCGGGCGCATCCGGCGATACCGGCCGCCGGAAGCGGCAATACTTGGCAGGGCATGGGCGGGGGCGCCCGGGCCGATAGGCAGAATCCCGCCCGTCTCCCTTCCGCGCGCGTGACGCGCCCACCCATCTTGTCGATCTACCAGCTCAAGCCCCGCTTCCAGGCCCTGCTGCGGCCGCTGGTGCGCCGCCTGGCCGCCGCCGGCGTCACGGCCAACCAGGTCACCGTGGCCGCCTGCGCGATCTCCGTGGCGCTGGGCCTCTGGCTCTTCTTCGCCGAGCCGAGCCCCGACGCCTTCGCGCTCGTGCCGCTGTGGATGTTCCTTCGCATGGCGTTCAACGCGGTGGACGGCATGCTCGCGCGCGAGCACGGCCAGCAAAGCCGCCTGGGGGCCTTCCTCAACGAGTTGACGGACGTGCTGTCCGACGCGGCGCTGTACCTGCCCTTCGCCACGTACTTCGCGGCGCTGTCGCCCCACGGCGGCTTCTGGGTCGGCGCGGTGATCGTGCTGGCCGGCCTGTCCGAGTTCGCCGGCGCCCTGGGGCCGAGCGTGGGCGCCAGCCGGCGCTACGACGGCCCGATGGGCAAGAGCGACCGCGCCTTCGTCTTCGGCGCGCTCGGGCTGTACATCGCCCTGGGCGGGCCGCTGCCGGACTGGACGGCCGCGCTGATGCCGCTGATGGCCGCCCTGGTGGGCTGGACGACGGTCCGCCGCGTGCGCGCCGCACTGGCCGAGGCGGCGCCGCGCTGATCGATGATGAACCACACCATGACGTCTTCTTCCTCCTCCCGCGCGGCCGACGAGCTGCACTTCCGCACGCACGACGGCGAATCGCTGTTCTACCGGCACTGGCCGGCCAGCGGCCCCGCGCGCCGCGGCGCGGTGGTGCTGTTCCACCGCGGCCACGAGCACGGCGCGCGCATGGCGCACCTGGTCGACGAGCTGGACCTGCCGGACTTCGACTTCTTCGCCTGGGACGCCCGCGGCCACGGCCGCTCGCCCGGCCAGCGCGGCTACAGCCCCAGCTTCGCGCATTCGGTGCGCGACGTGCAGACCTTCATCGAGCACATCGGCACGCAGCACAGCATCGAGGAGCAGGACATCCACGTCGTGGCCCAGAGCGTAGGCGCGGTGCTGGTCTCGACCTGGGCCCACGACTACGCGCCCAAGGTGCGCGGCCTCACCCTCGCCTCGCCGGCCTTCAAGGTCAAGCTGTACGTGCCCTTCGCACGGTCCGGCCTGGCGCTGATGCACAAGCTGCGGGGCCTGTTCTTCGTCAACAGCTACGTGAAGGCGAAGTTCCTCACACACGACCCCGAACGCATCGCCAGCTACGACAGCGACCCGCTGATCACCCGGCCGATCGCCGTCAACATCCTGCTCGACCTGTACGAAGCGGCCGAGCGCGTGGTGCAGGACGCCAACGCCATCGTGCTGCCGACGCAGTTGCTCGTCTCCGGCGCCGACTGGGTGGTGCACCACAAGCCGCAGCACGCCTTCTTCGAGCGCCTGGGCAGCCGCGTGAAGGAGAAGATCGAACTGCCCGGCTTCTTCCACGACACGCTGGGCGAGCGCGACCGCGCGCCGGCGGTGCAGTCGGTGCGCGCCTTCATTCTGAAGCTGTTCGACACACCGCCCGAGCCGGTGGACCTGCGTGAGGCCGACAAGGCCGGCGCCACGGCCGACGAGTCGCGCGCGCTGGCCGAGCCGCTCGCACCGCTGTCGCCGCGCGGCGCGTACTGGGCGTTCACGCGGGCCGGGCTGAAGCTCGGCGGCAAGCTCTCGCGCGGCATCGCGCTGGGGCACGAGACGGGCTTCGACTCCGGCAGCACGCTGGACTACGTCTACCGCAACGAGGCCGCCGGCGCGCCGCTGGTCGGCAGGCTGATCGACCGCACGTACCTCGACTCCATCGGCTGGCGCGGCATCCGCCAGCGCAAGCTGCACGTGGAGGAGCTGCTGCGCGAGGCGATGGAGCGCCTGGCCGCCGCCCAGCGCGAGGTGCGGGTGATGGACATCGCCGCCGGCCACGGCCGCTACGTGCTCGACGCGGTGGCCGCCAGCCCGGTGAAGGCGCAGTCCATCCTGCTGCGCGACTACAGCGACATCAACGTGCGCGACGGCCAGCATCTGATCGCCGAGCGCGGCCTGCAGGACCGCGCGCAGTTCGTGCAGGCCGATGCCTTCGACCGCGTCAGCCTGGCCAGCGTGATGCCGCGCCCCACGCTGGCGGTGGTCTCGGGCCTGTACGAGCTGTTCCCCGACAACGAGATGGTGCGCCGTTCGCTGGCCGGCGTCGGCGACGCGGTGGAGGACGGCGGCTGGCTGGTCTACACCGGCCAGCCCTGGCACCCGCAACTGGAAATGATCGCCCGCGCCCTCACCAGCCATCGCCAGGGCCAGGCCTGGGTGATGCGCCGACGCACGCAGGCCGAGATGGACCAACTCGTGGAAGAAGCGGGCTTCCGCAAGGTCGCGCAGCGGGTGGACGAGTGGGGCATCTTCACCGTCTCGCTGGCGCAGCGCGTGGAGCGATGACGCGCCCTGCCCTGCCGCGCCCCTGGAAGCGCGCCGCCGCGTGGCTGGCGCTGCTCGGGCCGCTGTTCTACCTGAGCTACGGCCTGGCGAACTGGTGGGCCGGCACGCGGGCGCAGGTGCCCTCGGTCGTGTTCGAGTGGGAGCGCGGCATGCCCTTCTGGGCGTGGACGATCTTTCCCTACTGGTCGATCAATGCCTTCTACGCGCTCTCGCTCTTCCTTGGCCGCACGAAGCACCTGGTGGACCGGCACGCGGCACGGCTGCTGACGGCGCAGGCGCTGGCCGTCACCTGCTTCGTGCTGTGGCCGCTGGCGTTCAGCTTCGGCCAGCCCGCGGTGAGCGGCGCCCCGGCCTTCCTGTTCGAGGCGCTGCGCGGCTTCGACAGGCCCTTCAACCAGGCGCCCTCGCTGCACATCGCGCTGGCCGTGATCCTGTGGGACTGGTACCGGCGGCTGATCACCGCCCGCTGGGCGCGCGCCGTGCTGCATCTGTGGGCGCTGGCCATCTGCGGCTCGGTGCTGACGACCTGGCAGCACCATTTCATCGACATCCCGACCGGCGCCCTGCTCGGCCTCGTGTGCGTGTGGCTGTGGCCGCTGGAGCGCCGCGTGGCGCTGCCGCGCGCCTGGCGGCTGGCGCGCGATCCGCAGCGCTGGAAGCTGGCCGCCGCCTATGCGCTCGGCGCGGCCGCCTGTCTGGCGCTGGGCCTGTACGGCGGCGGGGCCGCCCTGTGGCTGGGCTGGCCCGCCGCCTCGCTGATGCTGGTGGCGCTCAACTACGCCGGCTTCGGCGCACGCGGCTTCGCCATGGACGGCCGCGGCCGCATGCACTGGGCCGCACGCTGGCTGTTCGCGCCCTACCGCCTCGGCGCGGCCGTCAACGCCTGGGCCTGGACGCGCCGGCTGCCGCCCAGCGCGGAGGTGGTGCCGGGCGTGCGGCTGGGCCGCCTGCCCTCGCGGGCCGAGTGGGAAGCGGCCGGCCGGCCGCGCCTGCTGAGCCTGTGCGCCGAACTGCAGCTGCCCCCCGTGCCGCACGCGCGCTGCGTGCCGATGCTGGACCTGGCGATGCCCTCGCCAGCGCAGTTGCACCGCGCCGTCGCCGTGCTGGAAAGCCAGCGCCGCGGCGGCCCGGTCTGGGTCTGCTGCGCGCTGGGCTTCTCGCGCAGCGCCGCCACGTTGGTCGGCTGGCTGCGACGGCATGGCACGGCAGCCGACCTGGCCGACGCGGAAGCCGCCGTGCGCCAGGCACGCCCGCAGATCGTGCTGCGTCCCGCCTGGCGCGACATGCTGGGCTCGGCGTGGCCCGGAAGGGACCCCGCATCATGAGCCTGGACACGCAGGACCGCGCCGATTGCGCCGCGCTCGCCGCGCTGCTGGCGGGCCAGGACACGCTGGCCCGGTGGAGCCTGTGGCTTTCGGCCCTGGCGCTGGCCGCGCTGTGCTTCGTTCCAGCCCGGGAAGCGACCACGCTGCCTCTGGCGGCCGCGGCGCTGCTGGGGCTGCCGGAACGCTACCTGGCCTTCCGGCTGCGCCTGGACCAGCGGCTCTTCGACGCCCTGGCCGCGGGCCGCATCGCGGACCTCGCAGCGCTGGACCGCTCGCTCGCGCACATCGGCCTGCGCACCGCGCCCGAAGGCGGGACGCGGCCCCTGGCCGACCGCCTCCGCGGCACGCGCCGGCTGGTGCGCGGGCATGCGAGCATCGTGGCCGTGCAAAGTCTCGTCTTCCTCGCCGCCGTCGCGGCCCGTCTCAGCTTCTCATGACCGACGCCTTCACCTCCGATGCCCCGCCGCCGCGCGAGTTGCTGCGCCGGGCCGGCACCTTCGCCGCCGCCCGCCTGATCATCTTCATCGCCAAGCTGCTGACCGGCGTGCGCGCCGTGTGGAGCGGCACCGCGCCAGTGGCCGACCAGACCCTGTACTTCGCCAACCACTCCAGCCACGGCGACTTCGTGCTGCTGTGGGCCACGCTGCCGCCCGACCTGCGCTCCCTCACCCGCCCCGTCGCCGGGCAGGACTACTGGCTGGCATCGAAGGCACGGCGCTTCATCGGACAGGACGTGTTCAACGCGCTGATGATCCGCCGCGACGGCAGCGGCGACGGCCCCAACCCGGTCGACCAGATGGTGCAGGCGCTGCAGTCGGGCGACTCGCTGATCATGTTCCCGGAGGGCACGCGCAACACCGGCGAGGAGGTGATGCTGCCGCTCAAGAGCGGGCTGTTCCACATCGCCCGCGCCTGCCCGCAGGTGCGGCTGGTGCCGGTGTGGATCGAGAACCTCAAGCGCGTGCTGCCCAAGGGCCAGCTCATCCCGGTACCGCTGGCCTGCTCGGTGCGCTACGGCGCGCCCATCGCGCTGGCCGAGGGCGAGGACAAGGCCGCCTTCCTGGCGCGGGCGCAGCAGGCGATGCTGGACCTGCGGCCCGAGCACGACAAGGAGGAGGCGAGCGCATCATGAGCCCCACCCTGCACCTGTTCGCCGGCGTGGCCGGCGTGCTGATCCTGGCCTCCGCCGTTGGCGCGCTGCTCAAGTGGCGCGTCGCGCACGGCGCCCCGCACGCGGTCATCGACAACCTCAACGCCCGCGTCAATACCTGGTGGGTGATGGTGGCGGTGATCGGCCTGGCCTTCGCCTTCGGCAAGGGCGGCGTGATCGTGCTGTTCTACCTGATCTCGTTCTACGCGCTGCGTGAGTTCATGAGCCTGACCTACACGCGGCGCGGCGACCACCTGGCGATGGCGGCGGCCTTCTACATCGCGCTGCCGGTGCAGTACTTCCTCGTCTGGATCGAGTGGTACGGCATGTTCGCCATCTTCATCCCGGTGGAGGTGTTCCTGATTCTGCCCATCCTCTCGGCACTGGGCGGCGACACCAAGCGCTTCCTGGAACGCACGTCGAAAGTGCAGTGGGGCCTGATGGTGTGCGTGTTCTGCATCAGCCACGTTCCGGCGCTGCTGACGCTGCACATCCCCGGCTTCGAGGGCGGCAACCTGCTGCTCATCGCCTTCCTCGTCATCGTGGTGCAGGGCAGCGACGTTCTGCAGTACGTGTGGGGCAAGCTCCTCGGGCGGCGCAAGGTGGCGCCGGAGCTGTCGCCCTCCAAGACCTGGGAAGGCCTGGTCGGCGGCGTGGCCAGCGCCACGCTGCTGGGCGCGGCCCTGTGGTGGGCGACGCCCTTCACGCCGTGGCAGGCAGCGCTCATGGCCTTCATGATCTGCGTCATGGGCTTCTTCGGCGGGCTGGTGATGTCCGCCATCAAGCGCGACCGCGGCGTCAAGGACTGGGGCACCATGATCGAGGGTCACGGCGGCATGCTCGACCGGCTGGACTCGGTGATCTTCGCCGCGCCCATCTACTTCCACGCGCTGCGCTACTGGTGGGTACCTTGATGCGCGCGGTACTGATGCATCGCCGCCACATCGCCACCTGTTTTTCGTGATAGACCGCACGGCTTAGCCGGCCTGTGGGAGGCCGGGCCTTCAACATGGCCCATGGTCGACCGTTCTGACGCATATTGGGCGACATCGGACCCATTGGCAGGAGGTCGACGACCATGAACACCTTGCTCGATACCCGGCACTTCCAGCTGCGCTTCCGCTCGCTGTTCAACGAAGGGCGCGGCTACGCCTTCCCCTGCGACGCCAGCGGCGAGGTGGACCTGGACGCGCTCAGCGAACAGTCGCGACACAACTACCTGTATGCACGCGCCATGATGGGCCGCGAGGTGGCCCACCCCGTAGTGGAGCCCTGCCTGCCGCATTGAAGAAGGTGAAGGGCCCGATGGCCTACTTCGCCAGCGCCTTGAGCGCCAGCTTGATCCCTTCGCTCACGCCCACGTCCTTGGGCAGGGCCTTGAGGGCGGCCGCCGCCTCCTTGTCGCTGTAGCCCAGCGCCAGCAGCGCCTGCAGGATGTCGGCCTGCGCATCACTGGCCGGCTGCGCCAGTCCGGCAGCCTGGCCCAGGGTGTCGCCCAGTTTCCCCTTGAGTTCGAGCAGCAGCCGTTCGGCGGTCTTCTTTCCGATGCCCGGAATCTTGACCAGCCGCCCCGGCTCCTGCAGCGACACGGCCTGCGCCAGCTCGTTCACGCTCATGCCCGACAACACCCCCAGCGCGGTGCGCGGCCCGACGCCGGAGATCTTGATGAGCTGGCGAAACGCCGCCCGCTCGGCGGCGGTGCCGAAGCCGTAGAGCACCTGCGCATCCTCGCGCACCACGAAATGCGTGAGCAGCGACACCTTCTCGCCCACCGGCGGCAGGTTGTAGAAGGTGCCCATCGGCACGTCGACCTCGTAGCCCACGCCGTGGCAGTCGATCACCACCTGGGGGGGGTTGCGTTCGGCGAGGATGCCGGTGAGTTTGCCTATCATCGACGGTCCAGGCCGCGCTGCGGCCCCATTCCAAGAAACGTGTGATTCTCCGCCACAGCTTCACCCCCCCGAACAACACCCGCCTGGCCCACCTGTGCGGCCCGATGGACACCCACCTGCGCCAGATCGAGGACGCGCTGGAAGTGAAGATCAGCCACCGCAACGAGGCCTTCAAGGTCGAAGGCCCCAAGGCGAAGGCCACGCGCGCGATGGAGACCCTGCAGGCGCTGTACGAGATCGCGCAGCGGCCCGTCGACGCCACGCTGGTCCAGCTCACGCTGGCCGGCGACGGCACCCTGGCGGAGGACGAGGACGGCGTGAAGCTGCTGAGCACGCGCCGCACCGACCTGCGCGCCCGCACGCCCAACCAGAGCGTCTACCTCGACAACATCGCGGGCCACGACATCACCTTCGGCATCGGCCCCGCCGGCACCGGCAAGACCTACCTGGCCGTGGCCTGCGCGGTGGATGCGCTCGAACGCAGCGCGGTACAGCGCATCGTGCTCACCCGCCCCGCGGTGGAAGCCGGCGAGCGCCTGGGCTTCCTGCCCGGCGACCTGACGCAGAAGGTGGACCCGTACCTGCGGCCCCTGTACGACGCGCTGTACGACCTGATGGGTTTCGAGAAGGTGAACAAGGCCTTCGAGCGCAACGCGCTGGAGATCGCGCCGCTGGCCTTCATGCGCGGGCGCACGCTGAACAACGCCTTCGTGATCCTCGACGAGGCGCAGAACACCACGCCCGAGCAGATGAAGATGTTCCTCACGCGCATCGGCTTCGGCAGCAAGTGCGTGGTGACCGGCGACGTGAGCCAGATCGACCTGCCCAAGCAGCAGACCAGCGGCCTGATCGACGCGGAGCGGGTGCTCAAGCGCGTGGCTGGGCTGGCCTTCACGCATTTCAACAGCGGCGACGTGGTGCGGCACCCGCTGGTGGCGCGCATCGTCGACGCCTACGACAAGAGCGGCAAGCGGTCCTGAGCGATGGCGCTGCCCGAGCTGTCGCTGTCTCTGCAGTTTGCCCGCTTCGACGGCGTGGCGCGGCACCGCGCCGCCCTGCCGCGGCACCGGGTGGCGCGCTGCATCCGCTATGCGCTGGCGCTGCCCGGCGAGCTGGCGGTGCGCATCGTCGATGCCGACGAAGGCCGGCGCCTGAACCGCGAGTTCCGCGGCAAGGACTACGCCACCAACGTGCTGACCTTCGACTACGCCGCCTCGCCGGTCGTCATGGCCGACCTCGTGCTGTGCGCGCCGGTGGTGGCGCGTGAGGCGAAGGAGTTGCGCGTGACGCTGGCGGCCCACTATGCACACCTGCTGGTGCATGGCACCCTGCACGCCCAGGGCTGGGACCACGAAACCGGCGAGGCGGACGCGCAGGCGATGGAGGCGCGCGAGACCGCGATCCTGGCCGGGCTGGGCATCGCCGACCCCTATCGCGGACGCTGAACGCCGCCATGTTCGACATCGCCCTGCTGCTGGCCGCTGCCTTCGTCGCCGGCGCCCTCAACGCCGTCGCCGGAGGCGGCAGCTTTCTCACCTTGCCGGCGCTGGTGTTCACCGGCGTGCCGCCGGTGGTGGCCAACGCCACCGGCACGGTGGCGCTGCTGCCGGGCTACTTGGCCGGCGCGTGGGGCTTCCGCGAGGACTGGCAGAGCCCGCCGGGGCTGACGATGCGCGGCATCGTGCTGTGGTCGCTGGTGGGCGGCGCCGCGGGCGCCGCGCTGTTGCTGCTGACGCCGGACAGCACCTTCCGCCTGATCGTGCCCTGGCTGCTGCTGGCGGCGACGCTGCTGTTCGCCCTGGGCCCGCGCATCCGGCGCTGGACGGCCGGCGCCCACGGCGCCTCGCCGCTCAAGGCGGCGTTCGGCGTGCTGGCGGTCTCGGCCTACGGCGGCTACTTCAACGGCGGGCTGGGCATCCTGCTGCTGGCGCTGTTCGCGCTGCTGGGCCAGACCCAGCTGCATGCGATGAACGGCATGAAGAACCTGGTGTCGGCGCTGCTGACGGCGATCGCCGTCGCGATCTATGCCGCCGGCGGCCTGGTGCAGTGGCCGCAGGCGCTGATGATGATGTTCGCCGCCACCGCCGGCGGCTACGGCGGCGCCCGCCTGGCGCGCCGCATGCGGCCGGAGTGGCTGCGCGCCGGCATCGTGCTGGTGGGGCTGGCGATGGCGGCGCTGTTCTTCTGGAAGGCGTAGCCGTTCAGGGCGCCATCTGCAGCGGGATGGTCACCGGCCCGTCGTTGACCAGGTGCACCTGCATGTCGGCACCGAAGACGCCGGTGGCCACCTCCGGGTGCAGCGCCCGGGCACGCGCGACGAAGGCGTCGTAGAGCCGCCGGCCCTCGTCCGGCGGCGCGGCCTGCGTGAAGCTGGGCCGGTTGCCGCCGCTCGCATCGGCCGCCAGGGTGAACTGGCTGACGATCAGGAGGCCGCCGCCCACGTCCTGCACGCTGCGGTTCATCTTGCCGGCGTCGTCGCTGAAGATGCGCAGCTTCAGGATCTTGCCCAGCAGGCGTTCGCCGACCGCCTCGTCGTCGCCCCGCTCGGCACACACCAGCACGAGCAGCCCCCGGCCGATGCGGCCGACGCATTCGCCGGCGGCGATCTCCACGCGCGCCTCGCTCACGCGCTGCAGCAGGGCCTTCATCGCATCTCTCCCTCCCCTGTGGCCTGCACGGCGCGCGCCTCCATGTCCAGCGGCAGCAGCTGCAGCGTGACGCGCAGGCCCGGCACGGCGTCCATCAGCGCCTGCTCCAGCGCGTCGCGCAGGCCGGCGGCGCGGCGCAGCGTCCAGTGGCCCGGCACGTGCATGTGGATGTCGGCGAAGAGGCGCCGCCCCGAGCGCCGCGTCGCGATGTCGTCGAAGCGCAGGGCGCCGCCGTCCGGCGCCTCGGCGGCGAAGCGGTCCAGCACGGCCTGGATGGCGGCCTGCTGCGCCGGCTCCAGCGCGTGGTCCATCAGGCCCTGGCTGGAGCGCCACACCAGCCGCGCGCCCTCGCGCACGATGTTGGCCGCCACGGCCAGCGCCAGCAGCGGGTCCAGCCACAGCCAGCCGGTGAGCATCACGGCCAGCACCCCCACCAGCACGCCGGCCGAGGTCCACACGTCGGTCATCAGGTGCCTGCCGTCGGCCTCCAGGGCGATGGAGTGGTGCACCCGCGCCGCCTTGAGCATCAGCAGCGCCAGCGCCGCGTTCAGCCCCGCGCTGGCCACCGACAGCGCCATGCCCCAGCCGAGCCGCTCCAGCGGCTGCGGCGCCAGCAGCCGGCCGATCGCCGCCCAGGCGATGGCCAGCGCCGCCGCGATGATCAGGATGCCCTCGAAGCCGGAAGAGAAATACTCGGCCTTGTGGTGGCCGTAGGGATGGCCCTCGTCCGCCGGCCGGTTGGCGATGGTGATCATCGCCAGCGCGAACACGGCGCTGGCCAGGTTGACGAAGGACTCCATTGCGTCCGAGATCAGCCCCATCGAATGGGTGATCCAGCCGGCGGCCCCCTTGAGGGCGATGGTCAGCAGCGCCACCGCCACCGACAGCCGCAGCAGGGTGCGAGGGCTCGGCGCGGCCAGGG
Source organism: Xenophilus sp. (assembly GCF_044462705.1). Taxonomy (NCBI): domain Bacteria; kingdom Pseudomonadati; phylum Pseudomonadota; class Betaproteobacteria; order Burkholderiales; family Comamonadaceae; genus Xenophilus; species Xenophilus sp. The sequence goes on along the minus strand of NZ_JBIQNC010000094.1, from coordinate 7,010 downwards.
AAGATCGCGGGGAAAAGTGAAGCACAGCACGATGCCGGAGGCCGGCGGAAGCCCGCGATTATGAAGGGCGCGCCCTGCTCGCTTACCATTGACGCCCCCCGAAACACCCCCGGAGCACCATGAGCCACCGCCTGACGATCCTGTGCGCGGGCCTGCTGGCGGCCGCCGCCGCCTTCGCCCAGCCGGCCCCCGCCGCGGCACCGCTGCCCACGGCCGAGGCCGGCGCCGAGGCAGCGGCCGGCTTCATCAAGTCGGCGCAGGGCGACGTGCGGGTGCTGGGCACGGACGGCACCGGCCGCCCGGCCCGGCCCGGCGACCGCGTCCTGCCGATCGACCGCGTGAGCACCGGCCCCGACAGTGGCGCCAGCCTGGTCCTGCGCGACGGCACCACGCTGGTGATGGGCCCGGAGTCGCGGGTCGACCTGAAGCAGTTCCACTTCGACCCGACGACGCAGGAAGGCGGCATCCTGGTGTCGCTGCTGCGCGGGTCCATGCGCATGATCACCGGCCTCATCGGCCGGACCCAGCCCGACGCAGTGCGGGTGGAGACGCAGACCGCCACCATCGGCATCCGCGGCACCGATTTCATCGTGACCGACAGCGGCCAGCCGTGAGCCGCCCGTCCGCACCCCGCTCCGTCGTCCCGGCCGCCGCGCGGCGGCTGGCCGCCCTGTGCACGCTCGCCGGCGCCGCGTTGCTGGCCGCCTGCACCACGCCCGCCACGCGCGTCGTGCTGCTGCCGCAGGAGGACGGCAAGCCCTCGGCCGTGGTGGTCCGCACCGAGAACGGCCAGCAGGTGCTGGACCGGCCCTACCTGCAGGCCACGGCGCCGCACGGCACCCAGGCCGCGCCGACGGTGGACACGGTCGACCCCGCCGAACTGCAGCGCGACCACCCCCAGCTCTTCGCGCTGCGGCCCCCGGCGCCCCAGCACTACACGCTGTACTTCGTCTCGGGCGGCACGGTGCTCACCGAAGCCTCGCAAATGACCGTGCAGGAGATGCTGGCAGCCGCCCTGGCACGGCCGGGCGCCGACATCGTGGTCACCGGCCACACCGACACCCTGGGCGCCGGCCCGCGCAACGATGCGCTGTCGCGCGAGCGCGCCGCCGAGGTGCGGCAGATGCTGGTGCAGCGCGGCTTTCCCGCCGCGCGCATCGAGGCCGTGGGCCGCGGCGAACGCGAACTGGCCGTTCCCACCGCCGACGAGGTGGACGAACCGCGCAACCGCCGCGTGACCATCGACGTCCGCTGAATTCCGGCGGCCGGGCCGAAAGACGAACGGGGCCCGCGGGCCCCGTTTTCCTTGCCGCCAGCGGCCGTCAGCCGACCGTGACCCGCGCGAACTTGCGCTTGCCCACCTGCACGACGTAGGTGCCGGCCGGCAGCTTCAGTCCTTTGTCGCTCACCACGGCCGAATCCACCCGCACGCCGCCGCCGTCGATCAGGCGGTTGCCCTCCGAGGTGGACGACGCCAGCCCCGCCTGCTTGAGCAGGTGCGCGATGCCCAGCGGCGCGCCGGTCAGCGCCACCTCCGGGATCTCGTCGGGCACCCCGCCCTTGCTGCGGTTGACGAAGTCCTGCTCCGCCGCCTCGGCCGCCTGCGCGCTGTGGAAGCGCGTGGTGATCTCCTTGGCCAGCATCACCTTGGCGTCCTTCGGATTGCGCCCGGCCGCCACCTCGGCCTTCAGCGCCTCGATGTCGGCCAGCGAGCGGAAGCTCAGCAGCAGGTACCAGCGCCACATCAGCTCGTCCGAGATCGACAGCACCTTGGCGAACATGGTGTTGGCGTCCTCGCTGATGCCGATGTAGTTGCCCTTGCTCTTGGACATCTTCTCGACGCCGTCCAGCCCCTCCAGCAGCGGCATGGTCAGGATGCACTGCGGCTCCTGGCCGTACTCCTGCTGCAGGTGGCGCCCCACCAGCAGGTTGAACTTCTGGTCGGTGCCGCCCAGCTCCAGGTCGCTCTTCAGCGCCACCGAGTCGTAGCCCTGCATCAGCGGGTAGAGGAACTCGTGCACCGAGATCGACTGCCCGGCATGGAAGCGCTTGTGGAAGTCGTCGCGCTCCATCATGCGCGCCACCGTGTACTTGGCGGCCAGCTGGATCATGCCGCGCGCGCCCAGCGGGTCGCTCCACTCGGAGTTGTACCGGATCTCGGTCTTCGACTCGTCCAGCACCAGCTTCGCCTGGGCGAAGTAGGTCTCGGCGTTCGCGCGGATCTGCTCGGCCGTCAGCGGCGGGCGCGTGGTGTTGCGCCCGGACGGGTCGCCGATCAGGCTGGTGAAGTCGCCGATCAGGAAGATGACGGTGTGCCCCAGATCCTGCAGCTGGCGCATCTTGTTGAGCACCACCGTGTGGCCCAGGTGGATGTCCGGCGCCGTCGGGTCCAGGCCCAGCTTGATGCGCAGCGGCTGGCCGGTGGCTTCCGAGCGCTGCAGCTTCCTGACCCACTCGTCCCGGGGCAGGAGTTCGTCCACACCACGAAGTGAAATGTCAAGCGCTTGTCCTACACGATCAGACGGTGGTTGACTAGTGAAAAACTCGGAAGTCATTCGAATTTTTGTGGAGAAAGCAACGGCCGGCGCTATACTCCGCCCGTTTTGCCAAAGCGGTGCATTGTAGAGAGCGCACCGCTTCCTCGCCCCGCCGGGCGCGGCCCGCGACATGCGGCAGCCGGCGGTCGCTGACTCCAAGCTGGGTTTCTCGTTTTGTCCAAACTGATCAACGGCATTCTTGCCGCGGAGGAAGCTGTTGCCTCCCGCGTCGCGCATACCGTCAAGACCCACCCGCGCCAGATCACCGCGGCCATCGCAACGCTGCTGCTGTGCGCCGGCGGCGGCGCCTTCGCCGTGGCCAACCTGGGCCCGGATGCGTCCGACCTGCCGGTGCGGCAGGTGTTCGAGGCCGTCACGCCCCTGCCGATCGACAGCCAGGGTGCCGAACTCGACGGCCACCGTTTCACCCTCTTCCGCAGCGAGCAGACGCGCGCCGGCGACACCGCCGAGGCGCTGCTGGGCCGCCTGGGCGTGGCCGACGGCGATGCCGCCGCCTTCGTGCGCGGCAACGCGCAGGCGCGCGCGGCGCTGTTCAACCGCGTCGGCCGCACGGTGTCGGCCGAACTCGGCCAGGACGACCGCCTGATCCGGCTGTCGGCGCGCTGGATCCCCGATGCCGACGGCAGCTTCCGCCGCTTCGTGGTCGAACGCATGCCGGGCGGCTTTGTCGCCCGCATGGAGGCCGAGGCGCTGACGCCCGGCTCGCGCCTGGCCAGCGGCGTGGTGAAGAGCTCGCTGTTCGCCGCCACCGACGCCGCGCGCGTGCCCGACAGCATCGCCAGCCAGCTGGCCGACATCTTCTCGGGCGACGTCGACTTCCGCCAACTGCGCAAGGGCGACCGCTTCGCGGTGGTGTACGAGACCTTCGATGCCGACGGCCAGGTCCTGCGCACCGGCCGCGTGCTGGCCGCCGAGATGCAAAGCAGCGGCAAGACCTGGCAGGCGCTGTGGTTCCAGCCGCCCGGCGGCAAGGGCGGCTACTACCGGCCCAACGGCGACAGCCTGCGCAAGGCCTACCTGAGCTCGCCGGTGGAGTTCACCCGCGTGTCCAGCGGCTTCGCGATGCGCATGCATCCCATCCTGAACAGCTGGCGCCAGCACAACGGCATCGACTTCGCCGCGCCCACCGGCACGCCGGTGCGCACCGTGGGCGACGGCAAGGTGGACTTCGCCGGCCAACAGAACGGCTACGGCAACATCGTCATCATCGGCCACCGCAACGGCCAGCAGACGGCCTACGCGCACCTCTCGCGCATCAACGTCAAGGAAGGCGAGCAGGTCGAGCAGGGCCAGACCATCGGCGCCGTCGGCTCGACCGGCTGGGCCACCGGGCCGCACCTGCACTTCGAGTTCCGCATCAACGGCGAGTACCACGACCCGAGCACCATCGCCCAGCAGAGCGAGGGCAGCGCCGCGATCACCGCCGCCCTGCGGCCGGCCTTCGACAAGCTGGCGAACGCCTCCCGCACCGAGCTGGCCGCGGCCTTCTCGGTGGTCCAGGCCAGCGCGGACTGACCCTCGCGTGATCCTCATCCCGAAGACAGGGCGCCGCACGGGCGCCCTTTTCTTTTCCGCATGACCGAGCGCTTCATCGGCCTGATGTCGGGCACCTCGCTGGACGGCGTCGACGGCGTGCTGGCCGAACTGGACGCCGGCCGCATCGCCGTGCGCGCCCACGCGGCGCGGCCCTTCCCGGCGCCGCTGCGTGAAGAACTGCTGGCCCTCAACACCCCCGGTGGGCAGGACGAACTGCACCGCGCGGCGCTGGCCGCCAACGCCCTGGTGCGCGTCTACGCGGACACCGTTGCGGCCCTGCTCGCCGACACCGGCCTGCCGCCCGCGGCCGTGCGTGCCATCGGCGCCCACGGCCAGACGGTGCGCCACCGCCCGGGCGAATTCGACGGCACCGGCTACACCCTGCAACTCAACAGCCCGGCCCTGCTGGCGGAACTGACCGGCATCGACGTGGTGGCCGACCTGCGCAGCCGCGACGTGGCCGCCGGCGGCCAGGGTGCGCCGCTGGTGCCGGCCTTCCATGCCGCGCTGTTCGCGCCCGGTGATGAGGGCGTGGCCGTGCTCAACCTGGGCGGCATCGCCAACCTGAGCCTGCTGCCGCCCGGCGGCGGCGCGGTGCTGGGCTTCGACTGCGGGCCGGCCAATGCCCTGATGGACCACTGGTGCCAGCGCCACCGCAGCACGCCCTACGACGCAAACGGCGACTGGGCCGCCGGCGGCCGGGTGCTGCCGGACCTGCTGGCGCGGCTGCTGGCCGAGCCCTACTTCGCCCGCCCCGTGCCCAAGAGCACCGGGCGCGACCTGTTCCACCCCGGCTGGCTCGCCGCCCGCCTCGGCGATGCGGCCTCGGCCGATCCGCAGGACGTGCAGGCCACCCTGGCGGAACTGACGGCGCATACCTGCGCCGAGCACCTGCAGCGCCACGGCGCCGGGCTGCCGCGCCTGATCGTCTGCGGCGGCGGCGCCTTCAACGCGCACCTGATGCGGCGGCTGGCCACGCTGCTGCCGGGCGTGGCCGTCGAGTCCTCCGCCGCGCACGGCCTGCCGCCGCAGCAGGTGGAGGCCGCCGCCTTCGCCTGGCTGGCCTGGCGCATGCTCGCGCGCGCGCCGGGCAACCTGCCCAGCGTGACCGGCGCTGCCGGGCCGCGCGTCCTGGGTGCTCTGTACCCGGCCTGAAGCCTCAGCCGTGGCCTGACACTTCCGGGCCCTCCGGCTGCGGCGCCCGCGCCTCGGCCGGCAACTGCCAGAACACCGCCGCCGAGGCCAGCGTGATCAGCCCCACCGTCACGAAGGTGGCCTGGAAGGCGTGCAGCGCCGCGCCGGGCTCCACGCCGGCGCCGAAGGCGCGGCTGAAGCCCGAGAGCACGGCGCCGGCGATCGCCACCCCCAGGCTCATCGCCAGCATCTGCACCATCGACAACAGGCCGTTGCCACTGCTGGCGCTGGCACCGTCCAGGTCCTTGAGGGTGATGGTGTTCATGGCCGTGAACTGGAGCGAGTTGAAGGCGCCGAAGGCCGCCAGCAGCGCGACGTGCAGCCCCCAGGGCGTGGCCGGCGTGGCGAGGGCGAAGCTGGCCATCAGCACGCCGATGATCGCGGTGTTGGCCACCAGCACCGTGCGGTAGCCCAGGCGCAGGATCAGCGGCGTGGCCACCCGCTTCATCGCCATGCCGGCCAGGGCGGTGGGCAGCATCATCAGGCCGGCGTTGAAGGGCGAATAGCCCAGCGCCACCTGCAGCGAGATCGGGATCAGGAAAGGCATCGCCCCGCTGCCCAGCCGGCAGAACAGGTTGCCCATCAGCCCCACCGACAGCGTGCGCACATGGAACAGCTCCGGCGAGAACAGCGGCCGCGGATGGCGCGCCGCATGCAGCCAGTACACCACCAGCGCCACGAAGCCGAACACCGCCAGCACGGCGGTGTTGCCGCGGCCCAGGCCCATCTCGGTGCCGCCCTCGATGGCCAGCGAGATCGACACCATGCCGAAGGCCAGCAGCGCGTAGCCGGCCAGGTCGAAGCGCGGCGTGTCGGCGTTGCGCGCATCCGGCATGAAACGCCAGGTCGCCAGCAGGCCGATCAGGCCCACCGGCAGGTTGATCAGGAAGATCCAGTGCCAGGAGGCCACCTGCACCAGCCAGCCGCCCAGCGTGGGGCCCAGCAGCGGGCCGATGAGGCCGGGGATGGCGACGAAGGCCATGGCCTGCAGGAACTCCCCGCGCGGGAAGGTGCGCAGCACCGCCAGCCGCCCCACCGGCAGCAGCAGCGCCCCGCCCAGCCCCTGCAGCACGCGCGAGGCCACCAGTTCGCCCAGGCCGCGCGAGGCGGCGCAGGCCAGCGAACCGAGCGAGAACAGCACGATCGCCAGCATGAACACCCGCCGGGTGCCGAAGCGGTCGGCCAGCCAGCCCGAGGCGGGGATCAGCATGGCCATCGTCAGCGAGTACGCCACCACCACCGACTGCATGCGCAGCGGGCTCTCGCCCAGGCTGGCGGCCATCGCCGGCAGCGCCGTGTTGATGATGGTCGCGTCCAGCGTCTGCATGAAGAAGCCGATGGCGACCAGCCACAGCAGCAGGCGGCGGCTGCCGGCGGTGGAGGCCAGGGGCGGGACGAGGGGATCGCTCATCGCAGGAAGGATGCAGACGGCAATGAAAAAGCCGCCCGAAGGCGGCTCGCGGTGCACAGGATGGTCAGGCTCACGCCGAGAAGCTGGAGCCGCAGCCGCAGGTGCTGCTGGCGTTGGGGTTCTTGATCACGAACTGCGCGCCCTGCAGGTCTTCCTTGTAGTCGATCTCGGCGCCGACCAGGTACTGGTAGCTCATGGCGTCGATCAGCAGCGACACGCCGTTCTTGGTCATGGTCGTGTCGTCGTCGTTGGTGATCTCGTCGAAGGTGAAGCCGTACTGGAAGCCCGAGCAGCCGCCGCCCTGCACGAAC